>DAJPGA010000001.1:2252500-2316655 GCA_025992895.1 Veillonellaceae bacterium | reverse complement strand
CTCCTTCAGAAACGAGGTCTGTCAACTTATGCTCATTATACGCCTCAATCCATGTTTTAAGGGAGAGTGTGCCGGAAATTCTGTATTTGGCACAGACGGAAAGCATGGAAACACCGCCTTTAAGATATTCCTTTACGGCCTGGATCTTCATCTGATTGGAGTAGTAAGACAAATGCTGCCTGGGCCGCAATCCCTTAAAGCCCTCCTCTTTATACCGGAGGACCCATTTCCTGAATGTTATGCGGCTCATATGAAGATTTTCAGCTGCCTGGGTAATCGTAACACCCTGATAGAGATATGAAGCAATCTGGTCTAACATTTCCTCCGGGGACGCTTTGGTTTTACATGGCATAAGAATGACCTCCTAATATATTTATGATATTATTCTGTCTTTCTTGTTGAATCATACCAGCGCATTGAATAATCAGCTCTCCATCACGAAAGAAGCATCCGTCAATGGATCCGCGTACGGCGGCTATTCGGCAAACGGAGAAGCTTCCGGAAATACTTTGAAAATCACGACGACAGGAACCATCTACGAGAGCGCGGAAGGCAGCTATGTGGATTCTGGAAGCGGAGCGGTCTCAGGCAATAAAGTTTTCATGGAAAGCGGCAAGGTAGTACAATCTATCGATGGCGGCAGTACGGGCGGCATCGGTGACGCCACTGGAAACAGCGTCGAATTAAGCGGCGGGACAGTTACGGTTTCTGTCTACGGCGGCGTTTCCACAGAAGGTAATGCGCAGGGAAACAGCGTGATAATCGGGGGCGGCAGCATCGATGCAAAAGCCGGGAGCATTTATGGCGGCGTGACTTTGACGAGCGAGAGCGCCGAAGCGTCAGGAAATTATCTTTATATCAAAGAAGCCGGCACGGTTGAATCGAATGCTTATGGCGGCTATTCCGGCATGGGCTCAGCCCTGAAAAATATAGTGACGATGACAGGCGGCACCGTGGAAGACTGCCTCTATGGAGGCAGCGTCTCCAAGCAAAGCCAGGGCGAAGCTTCCTACAATGAAGTGACCATAAGCGGCGGCACAGTTTCCAATGATGTCATCGGCGGCTATTCTCAGAATGGCGATGTCATCGGGAACAAGGTTACTGTGGAAGGCACGGCCACAGTAAAGGGAACTGGCTACAGCGATGTTTATGGCGGCTACTCAATAGACGGCGAAGCTTCTGGCAATCAGGTGCAAATGACAGGCGGCAGTGTGCAGAGTGAAATCAGCGGTGCCTTCTCTTATAAAGGCGATGCCATAAATAATACTCTGGCAATATCAGGCGGAACCGTGGATGGTTATGCATCCGGCGGCTTTTCAGACGCCGGTGCTGTGACAGGAAATATCATTACAATCAGCGAAAATGATACCATAAAAAATGATGCGGCAGGAGGCCTTTTGTCTGAAGGAACCAAGGGCACCTCAGGAAACAAGGCCATCATGACCGGAGGCAGTGTCGGCGGAAATCTGATTGGCGGATATATCTTGATAAGCAGTCCGTCAAATGCGGATAATACCGTCACCTTGAGCGGCGGCAGCGTCTCCGGCGATGTCATGGGGGCGTACACGAAGACGAATGGAGATGCTTCAGGAAATACCGCTGTCATCAGCGGAGGCACCGTCTCCGGCGATATCTATGGCGCGAAGACTGCCTCAGGCAACGTTTCCAATAATACCGTCACCGTAACAGGCGGGATACTTGGCGAAGCGTCAAGCATCTATGGCGGTTACACAGAAGAAGGCGATGCGTCCGGAAACAAAGTGACGATCCAGGACGTGACCGTCAATGGCTATGCCGAGGGCGGCTATTCAGCCGGCGGCTCCGTGACAGGCAATACGCTTGCCATCAGCGGCAATTCCTGTGTTAAAGAAAATGCATACGGCGGCCTTCTTTACTTTGCCGATGGCACCGTTTCAGGAAATCAGCTGATTATTTCCGGCGGCACCATTTCCGGGCAGGCGGCCGGCGGTATGTCCTTCCTTGGGGATGCGGTAGAAGTTTCAGGCAATGAAATCACCGTGACAGGCGGCACTATCGAAGAAGGCGTGTACGGGGGTCTTGCGCAGCTTGGCGGCAATGCTGCGGGCAACACCGTGACAATCAGCGGCGGTACCATTAATAAGTACGTATATGGCGGCAGCGCCGATTCCGGCACGGCTTCGAATAATACAGTCAATATTTACGGAGGCACCTTCGGGGCAGATACCAGGCTCTATGGCGGTTTCTCTGATGACAGCAGCGGCAATACACTGAATTTCTATACGAAAGGCATAACCGTAGACAAGCTCGGCTATTTCCAAAATCTGAATTTCTATGTCCCGGCAGATACGACGGCAGGAGATACAATCCTGACCGTGACAAGCACGGCTGACGTCAGCGGTGCATCCATCAGGGCATCCGTCTACGACTCCATGCAGATGAGCCCTGGCGATACGATTACGCTGATCGACGGAAAGAGCGGCCTTACAGCTGAGGACACAGACTATGGCATGATGAGCGGCAGCAGTACGGTCACGGACGCCGCGTTCCTCAGAAGAGAAGTGAACATCCGGAAAGACGGAGATAAGGTCATCCTCGAAGTTCCTGAGGACAGCGTACCCTCCCTCCTTTCTGACACGAAACTCCTCGCTGAAGCAAGGGAAGCTTCCATTGAGACACTTTGGAATGCGTCCGACATGGCGGCAGAAAATTACAAAGAGGCAGTGGACGCCTACGCGGCAGGATCTGGCGGATTCACGCCGTATGCATCCATCGGCGGCTTCGATCTTCGCCATGAAACGGGATCGTATATCGATACGACCGGCCTGAATGCGAACATCGGCTTTGTCCGTCAGTATGAAAGAGAGGGCTATGTCGATACCCTGATGCCATTCTTCGAATACGGCAGGAGCAACTACACCAGCCATCTGGATGATGGCGCAAGGGCCGATGGCGATCAGCACTATACAGGAGCAGGCGAACTCTACCGCCGCGACCGCAAAGACGGCCTCCACTATGAGGCTCTCGTCCGCGCAGGCCATCTCTCCGGTGATTTCAAAGGAAAGATTGACGGCTATGACGCCTCTTACGACAGCGGCGCTCCATATATCGCCGCCATGGCAGGCCTTGGCAAAGTCGTTACTGAAGATACTAACTCCTTCGACTATTATGGCAAATCCTTCTGGACGCACCTTGGAAGTAATAACGTCCGGATTGATAATACATTAGGCAGTTCCCGGTATGATTTCGACTCCATCGATTCCTACCGCACAAGACTCGGCGTAAGATGGACGAAAGAAATTTCCGACATCGGATCCTGCTATGCAGGCATCGGCTGGGACTACGAGTTTGACAGCAAGGCAAGAGCCAGCTACAGGAGCTTCAATACGCCAAGTCCTTCCGCAGAAGGATCGAGCGGCTTCCTCGAACTTGGCTGGAAGAGCAGACTGACAAAAGAAAACCCGTGGGGCGCAGACGTCAACGTCACAGGCTGGGCTGGAAAACAGCGCGGCGTGACCTACACACTCTCCGTCTCAAGAGCATTTTAATTGATGAAGGTTATCTCCCTCTCCCAGGGGAGTTAACTGATAGATTCCCACTCACTTATGGAAAAGCAGGCATACTCCACCTTCCCGGGAGATGCCTGCTTTTCCAATGCCAAAAAGGGGCTGTGGCAAAATTCGTTAAAACGCTGCTTTTTCCTTTTCTCGAGTGGAGCGAGGTTTAGCTGTCCCCGTTAGGGGAAAGTGGCGCGCATGCGCCGAAAGGGGTTCATTTAAGTAAAGCACTTCCTTTTGCGCCGAAAGGGGTGTATTCTCCCCAAAGGTGAAGCATCATCGCTCAAGGTTTTCAGACAGAACCAATAAATACATTTGTTAGATAATCCTTTAATGGAATTTTCCAATAGAAAAGAGGCTGCGGCAAAATGTGTAATCATTTTGCCACAGCCTCTTATTAATGAATTTATTCTTCCGTCCCTTCGAGCTGTTTGCCCGGATTAACGAAGAGCCATGCTGCGATGGCGATGATGCCAAAGAGCGCGGTGTAGGTGAATGCATTGTTCCAGCCATAGTTGGTGACGAAGAATGCAGTGACGATCGGAGCGAGGACGCCGCCGACGTTTCCCCAGAGGTTCATCCAGCCGGATACGGAGCCGGTGTACTTGCCGCCGAGGGAAATAACAGTGGACCAGCTGGCGCTCATGGAGAAGCCGAGTGCGCCTAAGGAAACGCTCATCCAGAAAATCGTTGCTGCTGCGCCGCTTGCGGTATGCGCTGCGATGTAAAGACCGAGGGAGGTGACAGCGACGCCTGCCATAGCGGTGAAGGTACGCATGGTGTACTGGCGGCTGCTGTTCTTGCTATGTGCCATACGATCAGAGAGGAAGCCGGCGGTGAATACCATAGCCATCAGCGCAATCCATGGGAAGGAAGCCCAGATGCCCATGGATTTCAGGGACAGGTTGTGGACTTCAGTCAGGTAGAGAGGCAGCCATGCGAGGAATACGTACATGATGTAGTCGACGACGAAGAACTGGATGCCCAGCGCCCAGAACTGACGGGAGCGGAGGAAACGGCTCCAGGGAGCCGATTTCTTTTCTGCGGAGAGACTGCGTCCTTCATTGATGAAGGCTGCTTCTTCCTCATTGACATACGGGCTGTCTTTTGGATTGTCCTGTGCATAGCGATGCCAGACCCAGGCAAGGACGCATCCTGCCAGACCGAAGATGATGAAGACAGCATGCCAGCCAAGAGCGGCTATGAGAGCGACGGTAACCATCGGGCCAACGACGGGGCCAAAGAATGTGCCCAGAAGAATGGCGCTGCTCGCCTTGCCTTTTTCATCCTTATTGAACCAGTTGAAAGTCGCCTGTCCAAGGGAAGGGAAAACAGGACCTTCGCCGAGGCCGAAAGCCAGGCGGACAGCGGCAAAGCTTGCCTTGCCCTGAGCAAAAGCGGTGAGCGCTGTGAAGACAGACCACCAGAGAATAGCGCCGGCGCCGGCTTTGCGCAGGCCGAAACGTTCAGCGAGCATGCCGCCAGGGACCTGCATCAGCGCATAGCCGGCGAAGAAGCAAGTCTGGAGGAAGCCCATATCCATTTTATCAAAGCCAAATTCCTGCATAATGACAGGGGTTGCGACGGACAAATTGACCCGGTCCATGTAAGCGACGAAGCTGATCAGGAAAATAAGGAAGGCAATCTTCCAGCGAAAATTAGTCATAGTACGTGTTTTGGCCTGCGGAACGGCGTCCGCGGTGATGGTTCTTTCCATAATCAGATACCCCTTTCATTAATCATTTTGAATCCTTATCCTTTTCCTCACATGCCTCAAGGGTGCAAAAAGCCCCTGCTGCTCTTTATTGAGCAACAGGGGCGAAGGTTCGCGGTACCACCCTGTCATTATACTTTGTGCTTATGACAGACTGCCTGTAACGAAGGCTTGCGGCTGTATCTGGGAATCCCGGGTGCTCCTCGATACAGCGACTCCCAGGTGATATGGAAATGGACCTGATCCGCCGGTTCTCAGCTTTCCCGGCTCTCTGTAAGATACTTGATGTCCAATCCCAGCCTGTTCATTGTCTCTTTGCAGTACCATTGTCAACGGTACCTTGGTAGTGAATTGGGTTCATTATCCATGAAACAGAGAGACTTGTCAAGAAGAATTTACTCATTTTTATAAAGTGTACTATATATATCCTTGAAGAGGGGCGAAGATGGCACTTTTTCGGCCCTTCCCATGCCGGGATGTCCCAAATCAAAAAGAGCCTTTGACCTTGCCCTGGAAGGAAAGGTGGGAAATTTTCGCATTTTAAAATTTCTCGGATGAGTTGCATTTCCTCGAGCGTCAGCGAGGTTTAGCTGTCCCCGTTAGGGGAAAGTGGCGCGTATGCGCCGAAAGGGGTTCATTCTAGGTATTCAGATAAAGGCAATTCATATACGAGTCAGATAATCTTCCAATGGAATATTCTATGAAAAAAAAGAGCTGTGGCGAAATGATTACACATTTCGTCATAGCTCTTCTTATTATGCGAATAAGGAATCCGGGAAAACTTTATTCTTTCCTTCCCTGATTGTGAATGTACACGCGAGGAGTTTCCTTGAGTAGGGGTCCTTCGCTTCGTTCAGGTCATGAATCGTTTCATGAATGACGCCCTTCTTCATGACGGCGATGGTATCGCAGAAAAGGTTAGCAAGCGCCAGGTCGTGGCAGATGAATAGATAGGCGACGCCTGTTTCCTTCTGCAGCCTTGAAAGCAGCTCGATGATCGTCTTCTGGACGGACATATCAAGCGCTGACGTGGCTTCATCGCAGATGATGAGCTTCGGCTTCAGAACCAGAGCGCGAGCAATCGCGATACGCTGGCGCTGGCCGCCTGAAAGTTCAGAAGGGTAGCGATTGATGAAATCTTCCGGAAGGTCGACCTTCTTCAGCATTTCCGCAGCTTTCTTGTCGACATCGCCATTGGCGATGAGTCCGAAGTTCATGAGCGGTTCGCAGATGATGTCTGCAATGCGTTCCTTCGGGTTGAAAGCAGAGGATGGATCCTGGAAGACCATCTGGATGGCGCGGCGGCTCTCGCGGAGTGCTTTGCCCTTGAGATTTGTCACGTCTTTTCCTTCAAAGTACACCTTTCCCGAATCAGGCTGGTGGATGTGCGTCAGGATGCGGGCGAGTGTCGACTTGCCGCTTCCGGATTCACCAACGAGGCCGAAGGTTTCTCCTTCATGGATCGTGATCGACACATGGTCAGCCGCCTTGACGGGAATGCCGTCTTCAGGATGGAAGGTGAGGCATATGTCCTCCGTTCTCAGCAGTTCTTTTCCATCAAGTCTCATGACAATACGCCTCCCGGGTCTGGAACAGCTGCCAGAAGCAGCTTGGTATACGGATCTTTCGGATGATAAATGACTTCTTCGGCACTTCCATACTCGACGGCATTTCCATCCTTCATGACAAGGATGGTATCCGCCATGTACGAGGCAAGGGCCATATTATGTGTGACGACGATGATGGCCGTATCCGCGCGGGCACAGACGTCCATCATTTCACGGACGACGACGGCCTGATTCGTGACATCCAGGGCAGACGTCGGTTCATCGGCAAGGATCAGCTCGGGATGAATCGCCATAGCCATAGCAATCCCGACCCTCTGGCGCATGCCGCCTGACAGTTCGAAGGGGTAGCTCTTGAGGATGCCGGCCGGATCAGGAAGGCGCACTTGCGAAAGGAGATTCGTCATGCGGTCTTCCGCTTCGCCTCCCGTGATGCCGTGGGCAGCGAGGTATTCGGAAAATTCCGTCCCGATGGTGCGGATCGGATTCAGCATGGCGCCGCTGTCCTGAAAGATGAAGGACGTCTTCTCGCGGATCGTCTTCGTCTCTGATTCCTTCCCTTCAAAAAGGATGTGTCCGCCCGTCACTTGTCCCTGCCTTGGCAGGATATGGCCGACAGCGCGGAGGACGGTCGTCTTCCCTGAGCCGGATTCCCCGATGATGGCAAGAATTTTCCCTTTGTCTACGGAAAAGGATACCCCATGCACGACGGGATTTCCTTTGCCGTATGAAATGGACAGGTCATTGACTTCTAAAAGCATGGCAGCTCCTTTATGAATGAAAGAATGAAGTGATTACTTGGAAGCCGGTGTGATCTTGTCGGTGATCCAGTAGTAGTCACACGGCTTGATATCTGCATGAGCGACAGCAGAGGTGGAAATCATATTAGTCTGCGGATAACCGAAGACGACGGTAGCGGAGGTATCCTGCAGGATCTTTTCCATCTGGATGATGATGTCTCTGCGTTTGGCCGGATCGAATTCGCTGGCGAGCTGATCGGAGAGAGCATCATAAGCCGGGTTGCTGTAGCCGGAACCGTTCTGCGGGTTGGAACCGTTGACGTTCGTCTTCCAGTACATGTTGAGGAACGTTTCCGGATCGCCTGCCTGTTCGGTCAGGATGTTGGAAATGAGGAGGTCGTACTCGCCTCTGGTGCCGATGCCGTCAAGGACGTTGTAGTCGACGTTCTTCAGGTTGATCTGGATGCCGACCTTCTTGGCATCAGCCTGTGTAGCTTCAGCAAAGAGCGGCAGTTCAGCACGGCCGGAGTAGTAAACGAAATCAAGGGAGAGCGGCTTGCCGTCTTTATCGACGATGCCGTCGCCATCCGTATCCTTCCAGCCTGCTTCAGCAAGAAGCTGTTTGGCATGTTCAGGATTGTACTTGTTCGGATAGGTCTTGGAAAGTCCATCGAAGTCATAATCGAGGGACGGCGGGAGAGCCGGGCCGCCAGGGGTGAATGTATCCTTCAGAAGGACCTTGCAGTATGTATCGCGGTCGAGGGATTCGATCAGGGCAGCACGTACGCGCGGATCTGCCAGCGGTTTTCCTTCCTTCACGGAAAGACGGGCAAGAACGTCGCGGATGGAATCGATTTTAGAGGTGGTGAACTTGCTCTTATCCTTGAAGAGCGCAAGATCACCAGGCGCAATGTTGACGGCAACGTCGACTTCGCCCTTCTGGAGAGCCATAGCACGGGTGGACGGGTCATCGATCGTATTGACGACAGCATGCTTGTAAGGAACAGATGCATAGTAATTCGGGTTCGCATCAAGCTCAGTCTTGGCTTTGGAGAAGCTCTTTACGACATAAGGACCAGTGGAAATCGGGCCCTGCTTGCCGAAGTCCTGCTTTCCTTCAGCAGACGTGTCGACGATGATGAAAAGCGGGTCGCCCAGCATGCCTGGAAGTGTTGCAATCGGCTTCTTGGTGTAAATCGTGACAGTCTGTCCGTCAGCTGTGATGTGGTCGAGCGGGAACATAGCCTGAGCACGCGGTGCTTTGGCAAACGTTCTCTCGATGGATTTCTTGACAGCTTCACCGGTGACAGGATTGCCGTTGGAGAATTTGATGTTCTTGATCTTGAAGGTCCAGGACATCTGGTCCGGAGCGACCTGCCAGCTTTCAGCGATCCAGGGTTCCGGGCGCATTTTATCATCAAAGTGGACGAGTGCTTCGCCGACACCGTAACGCATGACCTGCCAGCCGAAATAGTTGGCCGTCGGTTCAAGGCTGTCGGCGAAGTTCGTTACGCCGACACGGAGTGTGTCTTTACTCGCGGAGGAAGAACTTCCGCCGCATCCGGAAAGACCGAAAACGAGAAGGGCGCAGGCTGCAAGGGCAGCCCCTTTCTTTGCAAATGAATTCATGATGTCTCCTTTTTGAAAATATAGTGAATAAATCTATAGAAAAGGCAATGGGAAAGAATCATGCGGCTTTTAAGAAGAAACCGGGTGATCCGGAGGAAACGGGATGGCGGGATGCAAGTGAGGAGACCTTGCCATTCGTTTCCTGCGCCTTTTACTGCTGATCCTGATGCGGGTCAAGGACATCCCGGAGTGCATCGCCCCAGAGATTGAAGACGACGACAGAAAGGAAAATCGCAAAACCCGGGAAGAACATGAGCCATGGCGCGGTCTGCAGCTGCAGGCGGCCTTCATTCAGCATGAGGCCCCATTCCGGCTGCGGCGGCTGGCTCCCGAATCCGAGGAAGGAAAGCCCTGCCAGTTCCATCATCATGGCGCCGATATCTGCAGCAGCCGTAATGACAAGAAGAGGAAGGACGTTTGGCAGAATATGATGCAAAAGGATATGAGTATGAGTACCGCCGCTGACAATGGCAGCCTCTACGAATTCACTTTCCTTTAATTTCAGGACGAGCGAGCGGGAAAGCCTCGCATACTTCGTCCATGTGACGACCGTCAGGGCCAGCATCGCATTGATCAGGGACGGCCCCATGATGCCGGAAATCGCAATCGCAAGGATGATCCCCGGGAAGGAAATCATCATATCAGCGATACGCATGATGACGATATCGACGATGCCGCCTGCATAACCGGAAATGACACCGGCCGTCGTGCCGACGACGAAAATGAGAGCGACAAGGAAGAGGACACTGGAGAGCGAACGCTCAGCTCCGCAGAGGATGCGGGAGAAAACGTCGCGGCCCAGCTTGTCCGTGCCGAAAATATGCGACGAAGACGGCGCCAGATTCGCATCCTTTATGGAAGCGGAAAGCGGATCATAAGGCGAAATATGCGGCGCAAGGAATGCAATGAGAAGTATGAAAAGAATCAGGATCGACGTCACGAGGAAAACCCTGTTTTCCCGGAGTCCGCGGACGATCATGTGCATCAGCGGACTCCTTTCCTCAGCCTGGGATCCAGGTGCTGATAGGAGAAGTCGATGATGATATTGATCACCATGTACATGAAAGCAATCCAGAGAACGACCGCCTGCACCGTCAGGAAGTCACGGTAGGTGATGGCCTGCACGATCATGTAGCCAAGACCCGGCCAGGAGAAAATGATTTCCACGACAGCCGCGCCTCCAAGAAGCGAGCCGAAAGCAAGGCCGAAGAGCGTGATCAGAGGCAGGAATGCATTAGGAAGGACTTCCTTCCAGAGAATCTGGCTCTCGGAAATGCCCCTGGCGCGTGCGCCCATGACATAGTCCTGCTGGAGCTCTTCAAGAACAGCAGCGCGGACCTGCCTTGTGAACTTGGATGTCATGACGATGCCAAGAGTGACTGTCGGAAGGACAAGATTTTCCAGGGAAATCGTACCGCCTATGATGGAGAAAAGATTCAGTTTCAGCCCGAAAAGCCAGAGGAGCATGAGGCCCATCCAAAAATTCGGGATCGATACGCCGGCAAACGAGAAGAGCCTCACGATATAGTCGAAGCGGCTGTTCTGGCGGACGGCAGTGTAAATGCCAAGCGGCACAGAGAAGACGAGCATGAAAATCGAGGAGGAGCAGGCGAGAAGAAGAGTCGCAGGAAGCGCTTCCAGGATGGCATCCAGGACCGGTTTCTTCATCAGGTAAGAAAAGCCGAAGTTGCCATGCAGTACGCGTCCCAGCCAGTCCAGGTACTGGTAAATGAAAGGCTGGTCGAGTCCCAGCTCATGACGCAGCGCATCGATTTCCAATTGGCTGACGACGATGTCTTCATTGCCGGCAATCATCTGACGGACTGGATCTCCCGGGGACAGCATCACCAGACAGAATGTGATGAAGCTAATGCCCAGAAGAACGATTGCCATCTCCACAAGGCGCAGGGCCAGTTGTTTCAGTTTCAAAGTCTTCCTCCTGAGATAATAGACAAACATACGTAAATGAACATTTAGTTCGAGAACCCCATAACGCCAAAGAACAAGGCCTGCATGCAGGACCTTGTTCTTTAAAATGGCAAACCCCAGACTACCGGCAGTGCCATGCTTGTTTCGTTATAAGATTAGAATTTGTTAAACTAATTATAACATGGTTTCCGCGGAAATCAATGATAATGTTTGTCAATACAGCGTAAATGAGTGAAATTATAAGAAAATATGAGGAAATCATGAGAATAACCGAGATTAAGAAACATATGATTCAGGATGGCCCGTTTTGCATATATAAGGTATTTTTATAGTGCAGTATAGAAAAAGTTCGGGTTCATCGGGTATTCCAGGTGCTCCGCGAATAAGTGTACACTTAAACATAGAAAAAATTCTTTCCTTGACACATATGGAAAAGGATGGTAATCTAAAGCCACAAACGAAAGACACCGCGGAACTGACGGAATGATGTGGAATCGACCACGTGAACCGCGGATGATCTGATTGGCCGACCGTCTGGGCAGGGAAACCTGAACAGGCGGTTTTTGCGTCTTTGGTTTCCCTTCATTGTTAAAGTGGAGGGATTATATGAGAAGAAATCGTTGGTTGATCGCACTCGCTGCGGTCGGAATTCACATCTGCATGGGCAGCGTCTATGCATGGAGCGTCCTTACAAAGCCGGTCATGGCAGCTATGGGACTGACTCTTAGCGAAACGACATGGGCATTCTCGCTCGCTATTTTATTCCTTGGCATGTCCGCAGGCTTCCTGGGCGGCTTCGTGGAAAGGATCGGACCATCCCGCAGCGGTCTCGTTTCCGCTCTTTTCTTCAGCACAGGACTTTTGGGGACAGCGCTTGCCGTGCACATGCACTCATCGGCGCTCCTTTACCTTTTCTACGGATGTATCGGAGGCATCGGCCTTGGTACCGGATACATCACACCGGTTTCCACACTCGTCAAATGGTTCCCGCGCCACAGAGGCTTTGCGACAGGCCTGGCAATCATGGGATTCGGATTTGCCGCACTGATCGCCGGCCCTGTCATGCGCTGGCTCGTTGATACATACGGACTGGTAGAAAACTTCGTCATCCTTGGCTGCGTTTACGCCGTCGTCATGATTGCTTCGGCTTCCTACCTGCGTCCGCCGAAAAAAGGCGAAATTCCTGCCCTGATCGATGAAGTCCTCGCGCAGGAAGCAGCCCTTGGCAAGAAGAGAACCGTCCTTGGCCCGCAGATGACCAGAAAAGAAGCCATGCATACATGGAAATGGTATGCGCTCTGGTGGGTATTCTTCACCAACATTACCTGCGGTATCGGCCTTCTTGCCGTTGCATCCCCGATGGCACAGGAAGTCATCGGCATGACCCCGGCGCAGGCAGCATCCCTCGTCGGCATCATCGGCATCGTCAATGGCGGCGGCCGTATCGTATGGTCCAGCATTTCCGACTGGATCGGCCGCGGCGTCACCTACATGGTATTCTTCCTCTTTGAAGTCTTTGCTTTCCATCAGCTCTCCATTACCAGAGAAGGCTTCATCTTCCAGGCACTCGTCCTTGCCATCATCTCCTGCTACGGCGGCGGCTTCTCCTGCATGCCGGCATTCCTTTCCGACATCTTCGGCGTCCGCCAGCTCGCTTCCATCCACGGATCCATCCTGACCGCATGGGGCATCGCAGGCGTGGCAGGCCCGCTCATCCTGGCATTCATGAAAGAAACCACCGGCAGCTACAGCGCTACCCTCCAGCTCTTTGCTGGAATGCTTGCTGTTGCCTTCGTCATCAGCGCCGTCCTCCACTGGAGAAACGAAGTGGACAAGAAACGCTATGTCATGGAAGAAGCATCCAAAGGATCCATCTCCAACATGGCAGAAGCACACTAAATGAATATACGAAAAGCCGTGAAATTGAAGAAATTCAGTTTCGCGGCTTTTTATATGCAGCGGGAGGCAGAGTCAAATGGAGAGGGAGGACTCGCCGGGACAGCTGCCTGTGAAGGAAGAGCAGCCTTTAAAGAACAAATCCGCCTTGAATTGATTCTTTATCCCATCTGATGCAGCTTGATTGAAGATTTTGCAAAAGCATCTCACAGTTTATAATTAATTTAAGTTGAATTAATGCAAAATGAATTATTTCATAATCTAAGACTATGCAAAAATAAGATATCACAAATAATTTTGTTGCTATATTCTAATGATGATGGTAATATGATACACACAGTCGAGAATGTCCCACAAGGCTGTCTAGGGAACCAGGGAAATTGCAGAGGAAACACGGTCACTCGAGCAAAACTTCCTTCGGAACATATTTGGGACGATTCTGCTCTAAGAGGAGAGAAGAATGAAAAAGATTCTTGCAATCGCTGCTGTCGCAGCACTCACCGCTGGCGTATCCGCATACGCAGCCAACCCGTTCTCTGATGTGACCCCGGATGACTGGGCGTATCAGGCAGTCGTCGATCTGTCCGAACAGGGCGTCGTTGTCGGCTATCCGGACGGCACCTTCCGCGGCGAAAGAAACATCACCCGCTTCGAAATGGCACGGATCATTGCACGCATGCTGGCTAACGAAGATCAGATGAATGCTGAGCAGAGAGCCATGCTGGACAAACTCGCTGGCGAATATGCTGATGAACTCAGCAACCTCGGCGTACGCGTGTCGAACCTTGAAAAGAAAGTCGGAAACCTTTCCTTCTCCGGCAACAGCCGTGTCCGTTTCCTCCAGTACTATGGAGATAAGGGCAATGCCGTAGATAAATGGGATGGTCGTATGCAGGTCTCCATCAAGGGCCAGGTCAATGACAGCACCTATGTTTATGGCCGTCTCCGCTACGACATGAACTTCAAAGGCAGCGAAAAAGATGCTTATATGAAGGCACTGTACGTTCATCATGATTTCAATGGCAAAGCAGGACTGACACTCGGCCGTATGGATCTTTTCCTTGGCCAGACAGGACTCCAGTACGATGATACCTTCGATGGTGCAATGGCAACCATCGGATCCAAGAAACTTGCTGCTGATATCGGCTATGGCCGTTTCATTGGCGGAAACCTTGGCAAAGCAGATACAAAAGAAGAAAGAGCCGCAGCTATCGCCCGCGTATACGGCAAGAGCGGACGTCTGGCTTACGATGCTGAATACATTCAGGGCGAAGACAAGTATGATGCACGCATCTGGGGCGCAGGCCTTACCGCCGGCGTTACTGAAGATATCGACATCTTCGGCGACTACTACCAGAACACCGATTACAAGGGCGATCCGCAGACCTGGACAGCAGGCCTCGCATTCGGCCACTACAACATGAAGAAACCGGGCACCTTCCGCATTGCCGGCCAGTACATCAGTGCTGAAAAGGGCTCCTTCCTGAACGATACCACCTACACCGTATCCGCAGCAGGCCTTGTCGAAGACAACGCTAACATCAACCGTTCCCGCTACTGGCTCGCATCTGCCGACCTCGTTCTCATGAAGAACGTTCGTCTCCATGGTGAATACGCATTCGACGTCAAGACAAAGTACGGCGCCGATGCAACAAGCAAAGACAAGTACGATTACGACGATCTTGCCACCGTCTCCCTGAACTACGTATTCTAAGAAGGCGGATGGAATAGATAATTAAGTACAAAGCAACAAAAAAGCAGTGAAACGAAAGTTGTCTCACTGCTTTTTTATTGTCTTTATAGATTTATCTCTGTGCTTCTTCCAGTTTTTCCAGGAAGAACTTCACATTATCCGTCAGATCCGGGCCTTCTGTCTGAAGAGCACCGCCCACGAGGAAAATCGTATCCGGACCATAAGTCTGGTACATATTCTTGAAAAGCTGCCAGCGCATGCCGCCCGAAGGAACGGGGAATATGGGGCGGAGTCCGCCCATCAATTCCGATGTGCCTTCGCAGATTTTCTGGCAGGTATCGACGGAGAAGGAGAACCTTCCTCCGAAGCTGGTGAAGATGGCAGCGTCAGCGCCGATCAGGCGGGAGAGCTGTCCGTAATAGCAGAAGGGGGACATGCCGGAATCTTCAGAAAGGACGAGAGAGCCGGAGAAGCATGGATGGAGGAAAATCGGAAGGTGGAATTCCGGATCTCTTGCCAGATCGCGGATCAGCGTGAAGCCGGTGAGAGCCGGAGCGAGCATGATGCCGTCTGCTCCGATTTCCTGTGCCTTGTAAGCACGGTCGAGCATCTGCAGGCCGTCAGCCGTGCAGTTTGCGATGTACATGCTCTTCTTGCCAGTCTTTTCCTTCGCATCAGCCAGCGCCATGACGCACTGGAGCACTCTTTCTTCGAAAGGAGCATAATCCTGATTCATGAGAGAATGGTCGTCCTTGATGATCGGGCAGCCGCCGAGAGCGAGCTTGTAAACCATTTCAGCCAGTTCCTTCGGACTCTTGCCGAGCGGCTTGATCGCACTCATGAGGATCGGGCCATGTTCCACACCGCACAATTCGCGGATGCCTTCGCGGCCGAAACGCGGACCCGGATAATCATTGTACATGAAATCCGGAAGCTCGAACGACATCAGGCGGATGCCAGGCTGCAGACTCGTATTTCCGAAGAACATGTTGACCAGTTCAGACATTTCATGGCCTACAGCATCCGGATCATACGAAATGACAGCGTAGTAAGCGCCCGGATCAGCCTTATTGATCGATTCGATCTGGCCGACAATCGTATCTCCGATCGGAGTATCCTCGACCAGCTCATACGGACATTCGACCGTCTGCTCCACGCAGATGCCGAAAGCCAGCTTCTTTGCTTCCTCATAATCAGACGCCTTGATGCGGTAGGTTGCTGTAAAGCGGGAAGAAGCCTTCAGATCTTCACTCAGTTCAGCAAATAATTCACTTTCGAAAAAAGGTGTATCACCCATGAAAATCTCCTTTCAATTGTGCGTAGAAATTATAAATGATCGTGCGTTTCACAATAAGGATTATCGGCATGGGAAGCCGTATCATCCTGCAGCCAGTACAGAGGACGATTCTTCGCCTCCTCGAAAATGCGGCCCAGGTATTCTCCCACAATACCAAGACCCATCAGATTCAGGCTGCCGAAAATGGAAATCAGGATCGTCATCGTCGCCCAGCCCGGTACAGCCTGTCCAGCAATGACACAGTACAGCACGTGCAGAATCACCAGCACACCGGCCACAGCGGCAAGGACACCGATGTAGAAAGCCATGCGGAGCGGCAGCGTCGAATTCGTGATGATGCCGTCCATAGCGAAATGAAGCATCTTGCGCATGGAGAACTTCGAAACACCAGAGTGACGGGCCGGTGCCTCAAACTCGATCGAAGTCTGCTTGAAACCAAGACCGCCGACAATGCCGCGGATAAAACGGCTGTGTTCACGGAATCTCTTGAAAGTTTCCAGCGCCTTCCTGTCCATCAGACGGAAATCCGAGCCGCCGGGAGTGACACGCGTCGTCGAAATCGCATTGATGAAAGCATAGTACCCGGCTGAAGTCATCTTCTTCACCGGCCCTGCATCCTCCGTCGTCGTGCGGATCGTCTGGACGATATCATACCCCTCCTGCCACTTCTCGATCAGCTTCGGAATCAGTTCCGGCGGATGCTGCATATCCCCATCCATCGTAATCACCGCATCCCCGATGGCAAAATCCATACCACAGGTAATCGCGATCTGATGCCCGAAATTCCTGGCAAACGTGAGCGCCCGCACATGAGGGTCACTGTCAGCCAGCTGATGGATCAGCGCATCCGTCCGATCCTTAGAGCCATCATTGACATAGATGATCTCATAATCCATGTCAACGTCCTTCATGACCTTAGTCACTGCGTCATGAAAGTAAACGACGTTTCCTTCTTCGTTATAAACGGGTGTCACGATTGATATCATAATAAATCCTCCAAAATATGAGCTTAAGCGCTATCCTATATTATAGCACAGTGATAACGAGCCGGGGCATCCGCCCCTATTTTCATTTCCGATACTACACGATAAAACTTCCTCTGCCTTTAAATAATGATAAATAAAATATAAATATAGAGGGAGAGCTAAAGAGGAAATGCCATTTTCAGGTCCGTAGGCCGGTCTTGACCTTGCCCTGGAAGGGAAGGTGTCGGCGGAGCCGACGGATGAGTTGCATTTCATCGAGCGAAGCGAGGTTGTAAGGATTTCCAACAAGCGGAGCTTGGTTTAAGGGTGTTTGAGCTCGCCCCGGAGGGGGAGCTGGCGCGGAGGCGCCTGAGGGGGTTCATTTCCTCAAGGCGCCAGCCTTGGTTTTCCGGTTTCACTCGCCTTCCCAGACGGGGAAGGTGCCTATAAAAGTTCAAAACAAATTTGCCTTGAATTTTTTCATTTCACATCGCAAGCTGCCCCCTACGGAAGGAAGAATTGCCTTTGACCTTGCCCTGGAAGGGAAGGTGGCGGCGGAGCCGACGGATGAGTTGCATTTCCTCAGCCGTTAGGCTGGTTTTGTGGTTTTCAAAGGTGCAGTTTCTAAAAAGGCCGGCGGATAGGGTTGATTCCCCCGAGCGAAGCGAACACTCGCCTTCCCAGACGGGGAAGAATTGCCTTTTACCTTGCTCCGGCAGGAGAAGGTGGTGCGGATTTGTTAATACAGACAAATAAATATCATAAAAAATCTAATCGTACTTTAATCTTAATCATGCAGCCATTGGAGCTGCGTTGAATACTTCCATTGGAGCTAAAAGATGTAATTTGCGCTGAATGCGTTTGTTGTTGTAGAAGTAGATGTAGCCGTTGATCATGCTTACCACTGCTTTACGGCTGGTGAATTTACGTGTGTAGTAACGTTCGCGCTTCAGCATTCCCCAGAACCCTTCCATCAGACCGTTGTCTGCACAGCAGCCTACACGGGACATGCTGTGAACCAGTCCTGCTTTTTCAACAATCTTATGGAATCCGTTGCTTGTATACTGGAATCCGCGGTCGGTATGAATCATTGGATGTTCTCCAGGATTCTCTTTAAGTGCCTTTTCCATTGTCTCAAAAGCCAGTGCAGTATTGTTCCTGTCGCCGATGACATAAGAGACAATCCGGCGATCATGGCCGTCAATAATCGCGCTTAAATATAACTTGTGCAAAACTCCATCAGCAGTTGTGTACTTGAATTCAGTGACATCCGTCATCCATCTTGCATTGGACACGCCGGCATCAAAGTCACGGTTCAGCAGGTTTTCAAAAATGTACTTTGGATCCTTTGCGTTACGAGTGCAACCATCGGTCTTGTACTTGATCACGGACTTAATATTAAGTATCCGCATGATACGAAGAACCAGACTGTCGCTTACATTTATATTGATGTTGTCATCCTTCTTGATCCAATCGTTAATCCGGCGGTATCCCATATCCGGATATTCCTGATGGGTTTTCATGACCTCCTGTGCGACCTTTTCTCTCAGCAGTTCACGGCCGCTCTTAATATGATTCAGCCATCCGTAATAAGCTGCCCGGGAGACCTTTGAGAGTCGGCAGAGACTTTCTATGGAGATGTTGGTTTCTTCATGGACTTCTTTTATGGCTTTAAAATCTCTGAGAAGGTGAGTAAGGCTGAATCCTTCGAGGAACGCAACCTTTCCTCTATCTCCATCTTTTTTTTTAGCAGGGCAATCTCTGCTATAAGATCCTTCTGTTCTTCAAGAAGTCTGGCATTCTCCTGACGCAGCTGTTCTTCTTCGGTCCGGGGCGTTTGGAGCCTGATCGGCTTTCCTCTGTAATCCTCAAGACCAACTTCGCCCATTTCCTTGAACTTTTTTACCCATGTGTAGAGCGTTTGGTAGGACATGTTGTACTTCTTGGCTATCTTGTTATAATCGCATCCACTGGCGATGCACTCCTGAACGATTCTGACTCGCTCTTCCTTGACCGATTGCTGGCGTTTGCCCATAAGATCTCCTCCTTCAGAAACGAGGTCTGTCAACTTATGCTCATTATACGCCTCAATCCATGTTTTAAGGGAGAGTGTGCCGGAAATTCTGTATTTGGCACAGACGGAAAGCATGGAAACACCGCCTTTAAGATATTCCTTTACGGCCTGGATCTTCATCTGATTGGAGTAGTAAGACAAATGTTGCCTGGGCCGCAATCCCTTAAAGCCCTCCTCTTTATACCGGAGGACCCATTTCCTGAATGTTATGCGGCTCATATGAAGATTTTCAGCTGCCTGGGTAATCGTAACACCCTGATAGAGATATGAAGCAATCTGGTCTAACATTTCCTCCGGGGACGCTTTGGTTTTACATGGCATAAGAATGACCTCCTAATATATTTATGATATTATTCTGTCTTTCTTGTTGAATCATACCAAGGTGGCTCGTATACCAGTTGACAATAATGGTAATTGTACAAATGCCTAATAAGTTAGTGTACGAGACGGATGAGATGTAGTTCCTCAGCCGTAGGCTGGTTTTATGGTTTTCAAAAGGATTGATTACCAACAGCCGAAGGCTGGTTGTATGGTTTTATACCTTGTCATTATCTCCATAGCCTCTCCCCATCCCTTCATCCCACCCAAAAAGCCGCTCGGGGAAGAGCGGCTTTCTGGTGAAGGACTTCGTATCCTTCAGGGAAGGTATTAATTTGTAAGGGAGTACCTCATTCTTCGGGGGATTCCGGCTCAACAGGGAGGAAGAAACCGGAACGGAAGAATTAAGGCTTGGCAGGATTCTTTTTTGGGAAGGAGTGATCCTGCCGGAGGCCGGGGGAAAGGTTCTTTTTATAGGGAAGGAAGATAACTTTCCTTGTCCGGCCCCTTGGAGTGAACCAAAGCATGGGATTGCTCTGGCAGCCGGACGCCGGTTTTGGGAAGGTTGGCGTCCGGAATTTGTGGATTTTTTATACTCGCTCTCCGAAATCGGGAAGGTGGAGAGATGAGTTGTGAAGGCCAGGTTTATTTGGGAAGTCCGCCTGGTCATGATTCACGTTAAGCCTCCAGGTTATTCTTCATCCTGCGGCTGTCCGTCCGGACGCGGCTGGAAACCTGCGTCCGGAGGAGGGGTGGGCCGGCCATCTCTCGGACCAAATCTGTGGTCCTTCTTATGCTGGCCCTGCTCATCACCCTTTTGCTGATCAAAGCGCGGGTTCTTGTGATGCTTGAACCGTTTGTCTTCCGGGCCATAACGGTGATCGCCGTCACGGTCCTGTCTGTCAAAGCGGTGCTCTCCATCACGTTTTTCGCCTTTGAAATGGTGTTCGCCCTTCTGGCCGTCAGCTTTCCATTCGCCCTTCTGTCCATCCTTGCGGTGGAAGCGGCGCTGTGGCTGCTGCTGGCCTTCAGGCATGCGGCTGCCTTCTCTTCTGACTCTCGGGCCATTGGCCTTGTCGGAAGGTGCAGGCTGACCGTCTTTCTGCATCATGGCATTCTCGTCGCTTCCTGGAGCGCGGCCTTCTTCTGCATTGAGGAGAGCGATACGGTAATCGCGGCCATTGTTGGTGATTTCATCCGGAGTGACGGATCTTGGAGCCATTCTGGCAGTTCTTTCTGCCTGCTGGGTTTCCTTTTCGCGGTACTGCGGATTGTCCTTGGCCCAATCAGCCTTCTGCTGCTCGGTCATCTGCGGAGGGAGCACGAAATTGTCAGTCGTCGGTTCAGCGGCGAAAACGGAATTTCCTGCAAATCCGGCTGCGGCAAACATAGCTGCGGCAGATACCATGATGATGTGTTTCTTCAGGTTTCTCATAATGAATCCATCCTTTCTGAAGCAAATTTGTATATGCATTCCGTTCGCGTTTTGGGAGGTGCGGAGCGGAAGGGCTTCCATGACATAGGGATTATTGTATCCACTAAATCAAATAATGGCAAGCGGTTACTTTTGGGTAACCAGGATCAGATGCGGTGCCATTCTTCATCGTCAGGCCCCATAGCTTTCTGGGAGTCCTGTTTTTCTTCCTTATTGACCTTCGGGGCTTTCTTTTCGTGCTTTTGGCCGTAGTGGATGCCCTGGTCTTCGTACTTCTTGTTTCTGTCCTGTTCGAAATTGTCCTGCTTCTGGTCTTTCTTTACATGCTTCTTCACTTTCTTGGCATGTTCTTTCTGATCCTTCTGCTCAGCTTTCTTCATCTTCTGAATCTGCTGATTGGAGTACTGGTCATTGTTCTTTGTCCAGGCATCATCCTTCTGTGAATATTCCGAAGGAACCATCGGACGTTCGTCAGCGGCGGAAACCGTTGTGCTAAATGCGACAGCGCCTGTCAGCGCGAGTCCTGCAATAACTGCTGCGATAATTTTCTTATTCATAATGTACCTCTTTTCCAAAACAGGTGTTGCCTGTCCTTCCAAATATGTACCGGTCAGGAAATCCTGCCGGGGAAATCACGATTAGTTCTGCGGTGCTGCTTCAGGAGTATTTTCTGTGGCCGGCTTCTGATCCTGTGCAGGTTTCTGATCCTGCGCCGGTGCATCCTTGGCTGCCTTGTCAGCATCCTTCACATCCCTGCGGTCGTCACGGCCGCGGAGATCCGGAGGCGGACCCTTGAAATCCTTGTCTCTGTGCTCATCCATCATCCTGCGGTCTTCATCAGGACGGATGTGCCTGTCCTTGTGGTCAAAGTTTTCCATGATCGCCGGTTTGTTTTCAGCGATCCAGTGACGGTAGGAGCCGATGTCGTTTGCCACGAAGGAAACGGCGGCTGTCACCATGGAGAGGATAGCGAGTACGATGAAAACGATGATTTTTTTCATTTTCCTTCACCGCCTTCCTCTTTATGATCATCCTTCTTGACGGTGCTCTTGAGAGCTTTGCTGCCTTCGATTCCCGTGAAGAGAACAGCGAGGGCTGAGAAGATGCCAGCGCCGCCGATCGAGAAGAGCGTCAGCGGGTGGAGACCCGGAAGCGGGGGAATACCCTGGAACGGTGCGAACCGTACCTGCAGGAGACCCAGAATCAGGATCGTTGCGGCTGCGATGAATACGGCAAGAACGATGCCTGCGCCGTAGAGGAGACGTGCTGTCAGGAGAGCCGTGCTTTCCACAGCCTGCGGAAGCTTCGGGCTGACCTCATCCCAGGTTTCGCCCAGTTTCTTCTGCGCTGCGTCGGCTGCCTTGCCAGCGGCATTGGCTGCCTTTTCAGCGCCATCCATCAGCGTGGAAGTCTTCGTCTTTTCATCGACGACGCCTTCGGACTGGTAGGAATCATATATATCTTTCGGACTGCCGAGCTCCTTGGAGATTTCCTCCTCAGTAAGTCCTTCCTTTTTGCCTTCTTCGAAATGGGCCTCGTAGTCAGCGAGGATTTCCTTCACTTCGCTCGGCTTCGCGTTGCGGAAATAATACCTTAGAAGGTCTAAAAATTCACTTTCACGCATAAGATTCGCCTCCTTCGGCAAGTAGTCGTCGCACAGCTTTGTTGAATTCCGTCCATTCCTTCACGGACTCCTGGAATTCAGCCCGGCCTGCGTCTGTGATGCGGTAATATTTCCGCGGGGGGCCATTATGTGATTCAGCCAGGTACGTATCAACCAGGCCATCTTTCTTGAAACGGTTCAGCAGCGGATAAATAGTACCTTCGGACATTTCGATGTACTTGGAGATTTCCGTGACCAGTTCGTAGCCATAGAAATCTTTCCGCTGGAGCATGGAGAGAACCACAATCTCCATGACACCTTTCTTCAATTGTACATTCATAGTCGCTCCTTTCTTGGGGGACTAAGATCTTCCGAAGAAAGCGCCTCCCTGGATATTGACTGGCGGTCTGTTTTCTTCGTTGAACATACTTTATCACAAAGTACTTTGTAATGCAAGGTACTAAATATTAAATAATTCTTTACATTTTTATATACCATAAATTTCATTGATACTGGAAGAGGAAATTTCCGCATTTCATCGGCCTTCCGGCTGACGATAGGAAAATAGCGTGATACAATGACAGTATAAATAGACAATAAAAAGGACCGGGAAAACCCGGCCGGGGGAAGTGATCTATATGGCAAATATCGTTTTAGGAATTTTCGCAGCCATCCTTTTCATCTGCATCCTGACAGGATCCGAGCTCCTCTATGCACTTGGTGCAGGCTTCTTTCTTTTCGTCGGGTACGGGCTCTATAAGAAGTACAGCTTGTCCGATGTCCTCTCCATGGCATGGAAGGGGGTCATGTCCGTCCGCACCATCTTCATCGTCTTCATGCTGATCGGTATGCTGACAGGCGTGTGGCGCGCTTCGGGAACGATCGCCTACATCATTACGCTCGCTTCCGATTTCATAGAGCCGTCCATCTTCATCCTGCTTGCCTTCCTTCTGAACTGCGCGGTTTCCTTTCTCCTCGGAACATCCTTCGGCACGTCGGCCACGATGGGGGTCATCACCATGTCGATCGGGATGACCATCGGCATGCCGCCGGCCATGGTGGGAGGCGCGATCCTTGCCGGCGTCTACTTTGGCGACCGCATGTCGCCCGTCTCGACCTCTGCGCTCCTCGTCAGCGTCTTAACGGAAGTCGACCTTTATACGAATATAAGAAATATGGCAAAGTCCGCAGCCCTGCCATTCCTCATTTCCTGCGTGATTTACTTCGCCCTTGGAGAAATGCTTCCGGATGCCGCCGCGTCAGCCGCAGCTTCGGCAGACTTTGAAGAGCTCTATATCTTTTCTCCCATCCTTGCACTGCCCGCCGTTTCCATTCTCCTTCTGAGCTTCTTCCGCGTACCCGTCAAGACGAATATGGCCGTCAGCATCGCTCTGGCGGCGCTTCTTTCCTACACTGAGCAGGCGCAGGATCCATGGAATATCCTTTTTATCATGATTTTCGGCTACGTTTCTCCTGTCCCGGAACTCTCGCCCATGGTCAATGGGGGAGGTATCGTTTCCATGCTCCATGTCGCCGCCATCGTCTGCCTCTCCGCTTCCTTCTCCGGCATTTTCCAGGGAACGGGACTTCTGGACGGCATCCATGGGAAACTTGAAACCTTTGCGCGCCGCTTCGGTAATTATCCGGCAACGCTCCTCTCCGCCATCATCACAAGCCTCATTTCCTGCAGCCAGACGCTCGCCGTCATCCTTACATCCCAGCTCTGCGGGACGCTCAATAAGGATAAGGAACAGTTCGCCGAAGACCTGGAAGACACGGCCATAGTCATCCCTGCCGTCATTCCATGGTCCATTGCCTGCGCCATTGTCCTCGCCGCGACCAGCGCGCCCCTCGCATCCATTCCCTATGCCTTCTACTTGTACCTGCTGCCGCTCTGGAAGCTTCTCTCGATGCTTTGGAAAAAGAAATCCTGAGCGGTTTCCCCTGTAAGACGGTCTCTTCCGGTGCTACAATAGAGGAAAAGCCGGATAACAATAATAATACCGGCATGGGATTTGGGAAACCCAAGGAGGATATAATGACTGAACAAGATTTACAGGACCTGATCAAAGAGGCCAAAGAAGCAGGTGCATCCGATGCGAAAAAAGTCGACATCGCCAGCGTCAAACTCGCTGCATGGCCAAGAATGAAGTGCCAGTTCGGCTGCCCGAACTATGGGAAAACGCTCTGCTGCCCGCCGTACACGCCAGAGCTTCCTTTCATGAAACAGTTCATCAGTGAATACAAGAATGGCATCATCATCCAGTACACCGTCACACTCACCGAAGAAGACTGCAAAGACTGGACCAAAGTCGACACAGGCGTCACAAACGGCCTTCTCGAAGTACTGCTGAAGGTAGAAAGAAGCGCCATGCTCAAGAACTACTACAAAGCCTTCGCACTGAAAGCCGGCCGCTGCCGCCTCTGCGAGACCTGCAACCTCAAGCACTGCGTCCATCCGCTGGAAGCAAGACCGTCGCTCGAAGCCTGCGGAATCGACGTCTTCGCCCTCATCAAAGACAATGGCTACCGCTCTGAAATGCTCACCGGCCCCGTCAAGAAACTCCCCGTCTACGGCATGGTACTCATAGACTGAGAAAAGCTGAATATATAAAAAAGGAAATGACTGGAGAAATCCGGGGAATTAACGACTCGCCTTCCCAGACGGGGAAGGGCGTATGGGATGGGGTTCAAAAGGTCCAAAACAAATAAGACATGTAATCTTTTCTTTATTCCTTGTGAAGCCTTCCCTTCTGGGGAAGGTGCGCAGCTTATCTTTTATCTGTGGCTGCGCGGATGAGGTGTAGTTATATAAAATTGCGGTGGATAGGGTTGATTACCACGAGCGCAGCGAGGTTTTCAGATAATACAAATATATAAATGTGTTGGAGAATCATCTAATCGAATATATCAGCAAAAAAAGACTGAGACGAAATGGTTTCACATTTTGTCTCAGTCCTTTTTGTATTATTACGCCGCTTTCTTTGCTTTCCTGCCAGGTGCTTTCACCGGCGTCTTCACAGCGCCCTCTTTTTCAAGAGCAAATCCGTAGTCGAGAAGCTTGGCAGCTTCCGTGAAGCGCGTGTCCGTATCCTGAGAATGCATGACGATGACGATGAGTTCCTTGCCGTCACGGATAGCAGATGCTGCAAGGCAGCCGCCAGCCGCTCTGGTGTATCCCGTCTTGATGCCCGTCGCTCCCGGATAGGAGTAGAGGAGCTCATTCGTATTGCCGAAGGTGACCGTTTCATTCGGGCGCATATAGTGGACCTGCTTTTCACGGGTTCCAACCAGCTGGCGGAATTTCGGGTTCTTCATCGCATACGCCGCGATCTTTGCCATGTCTTCAGCCGTGGAGTAATGATCCGGGTCAGGCATGCCATTTGCATTGACGAAATGGGTATGCGTTGCGCCGATTTCTTTCGCCTTCGCATTCATCAGGTCCGTGAAGCGGGGGAGGTTGCCGGCAATCGTCTCGCCGATTGCCGTTGCCGCGCCGTTATCCGAGATCAGCATCATCTGATTCCGGAGCTGGCCAAGCGCGATCCATTCGCCGCCGTTCAGCGCCGTTGATTCGATGTCAGCGGCATTCCTGCTGACCTTCACCGTATCGTAGGGCGTCGCCTTTTCAAAAGAGAGAATCGCCGTCATGATCTTTGTCATGCTGGCCGGATATTCCTTCTTCGTCCCATTCTTTTCGTACAGGAATACTTTGGCAGCAGGATCGTAAATGACGGCGGCATCCGCCGTGATTTCCGGAGCGGCCGCAAAAGCGCCCTCGATGGAGAGAAGAAGGAAAGCAAGAAATGAAAAGAGAACTTTCGAAGAAGATTTCATAAGACTCCTTTCTAGTGATCGGTGCCGAACACGTTCAGGATAATGCACCCGATAATTATCATGGCGACAGCGAAAATGCCCCAGCCGTTCAGCTTTTCGCCGAAGAGGAACCAGGAAATGAGGACAGAGGCCACAATGCCGACGCCGCTCCAGGTCGCATACGCCAGGCCCAGATTCAGATCATTCAGCGCGCGTGAAAATGAGAAGAAACAGATGAAGTAGGAAACGAGGCAGCCGATCGTCGGCAGAAGCTTCGTGAACCCCTGCGAATACTTGAGAAGCGTCGTTCCTGTCAGTTCCATGCCGATGGCAAAGAACATCAAAGCATAAGCCAAAATAACCTCCTGAAAAAGGGGCTGTGACAAAATGAGCAGTCATTTCGTCACAGCCCCTTCTTGAATGGCGAAAGTGCCTAATCAGATGAAAATATACTTCATGACAAAGAGTACTGTCAGGATCATCATCAGCAGGCTGACCTTCGCGCGGTTTCCTGCAAGCAGATTGATCAGCGTGTAGGAAATGATGCCGAAAGCGATGCCTTCTGCGATGCTGTAGGTGAAAGGCATCGCGATGACAGTCAGGTAGCATGGGAATGCTTCCGTCGGGTCAGCGAAATCGATGCCGGTGACAGTCGTGAACATCAGGAAGCCGACAGATACCAGAGCCGGAGCTGTAGCGAATGCCGGAATAGCCATGAAGAAAGGCGAGAAGAAGAGAGAAAGCAGGAACAGGATGGAAACGGTGACAGCCGTCAGACCCGTTCTGCCGCCTTCAGAAACGCCTGCTGCAGATTCTACGTAAGTCGTTGTTGTGGAAACACCCAGCAGTGCGCCGCCTGCCGTAGCGACAGCGTCAGCCATCAGGGCGCCCTTAATGTGCGGGAGCTTGCCGTTCTTGTCGAGCATGTTTGCTTTGGCGGAAACGCCGATCAGCGTGCCGATCGTATCAAAGAGGTCGACAAAGAGGAATGCCAGGAGGACGACGACGAAATTGAAGGTCGCCAGCTGGGAGAAGTCAAGCTGGAAAAGAATCGGATCCATGCTTGCCGGCATGAAAGAGGCGATGCCGTTGGACAGATCCGGCAGCGTACTGAAAGCGCCGACGGAAGGATCCGGGACATAAACGCCGGTCAGTTCGCAGATGATGCCGAGAATCCATGTGAAGACGATGCCCCAGAGGATATTGCCTCTGACCTTCTTGGCAATCAGGATAGCGGTGAAAAGAACGCCGATGATTGCAAGAACGACCGGAACGCCAACCGTATGGAACGTACCGGCTGCCATAGCGCCCTTGAACGAGAAGAGAGAAACCTTCGTCGCCGGATTGGCTACGATGACATGAGCCGAAGACAGGCCGATGAAGCAGATATAGACGCCGATACCGGCGGAAACGGCCCTCTTCAGGTTCATCGGAATCGCATTGAAGATCGCCTCGCGGACACTCGTCAATGAAAGAATGATGAAGATGATACCTTCAACGAAGACAGCAGCCAGAGCCATCTGCCAGGAATAGCCCATCTGGCCGATGACCGTATAGGCGAAGAATGCGTTCAGCCCCATGCCGGGCGCAAGCGCGAATGGATAATTGGCAAATATTGCCATCAGCATGGTACCCATGAAGCCGGCAATAGCAGTTGCCGTCAAAACAGCAGCCTTGTCCATGCCCGTCGTGCTCATGATACTCGGGTTGACGGCGAGAATATATGCCATCGTCATAAAAGTGGTGATACCGGCCATGATTTCCGTTCTGGCCGTGGTCCCGCTGTCTTTGAGATGGAAGATCCTCTCGAGGAGACCTGCGTTGTTTTCCATGAATGAACTCCTTTCAAAACACAATAAGGGAAAACGACTACGTTTGAATACCCTATATTATATGATTTTTTTATATCGCGGGCAACGATAGAAATATAAAATTTCTATGACAGAATCGGAAAATCATGCGGGAAATGGATAAAATTCCCACTTTCCAGCTGTGGTACAATAAAAGAGATTTTCAAGAGGGGAAACCCGGAAAGGAATCCAATGAGTATCTGCAACATCTGCCCAAGGGCATGCAAAATAGAAAGGAAGCGCTCGGCCAGTGACCGCGGCACCGTCGGCTACTGCGCCAGCGGCATGCTTCCCGTCATTTCCAGAGCCGCGCTCCATCACTGGGAAGAACCCTGCATCGCAGGAACCAGAGGCGCCGGCACCGTCTTCTTCGCAGGATGCAACCTCTCCTGCGTCTACTGCCAGAACTATGAAATCAGCGAAATGAGAAAAGGCATCGAAGTCTCCGTCGATCGCCTGAAAGAAATCTATCAGGAACTCATCCGCCAGGGCGCCCACAACATCGACCTCGTCACGCCCACCCATTACACACACGCCATATTCCAGAGCCTGAGAGACCCGCTGCCCGTCCCCGTCGTCTACAACTGCGGCGGCTATGAAAGCGTCCACACAGTCGCTTTCCTAAGAAATAAAGTCCAGTGCTGGCTCCCTGACCTCAAGTACATGGACAGCAAAGCCTCCAAACGCTACAGCGATGCCCCGGACTACTTCGAAAAAGCCTCTGCTGCCATTGAGCAGATGTTCCGTCAGACCGGCCCCTACGAAATAGGCCCCGACGGCATCCTCAAAAAAGGCGTCCTCATCCGCCACCTCATCCTCCCCGGCCAGGTAGAAGACACCAAGCGCATCATGGAATACATAGCAGAGACCTTCGCCCCCGGCGACGTCCTCTTCAGCCTCATGCGCCAGTACATGCCATACGGAAGAGCCAGCGAATTCCCCGAAATCAACCGGAGAATCACAGACGAAGAATATGAAGAATGCGAAAGCTACATGGAAGACCTCGGCATCACCGACGGCTACGTCCAGGCCAAAGAAAGCTCCGATAAAGCCTTCATCCCCATCTTCGACGGAACAGGAGTCCTGGAAAGCGCCCACGAAGGCCTCGACCCGAAATAATATAAGGAAGAAAAATATATAAAAGTATAAAAGGGAAAAAGGAATGTGAACTCTCATGAGCGAGGACACATTCCTTTTTTTGATTGGAAGCCGGCAAAGCGAAATGCCAAGGTACGCTTTCTGTTTAGAAAATATGAAAAAGAAAGCTGTTTTGTAGAAACCTTACAACCTCGACGAACGCGAAGAGGGAAACCATACAACCTCGCTTCGCTCGTGGAACCTTTTTATAAAAACCAATGAATAATGCACCCCTTCAGTCAGGCATCAGTATTGAGGCCTGACAGCTTCCCCTAACGGGGACGCCCAAAAGCGCCGAAACCGTATCCTCTCATATCATTAGCCATCGAAAGTGACGGAGAAAACCCGCCAGCACCAGCGGTAAAAGCTGTCCCCGTAAGGGGAAGGAGTATGGTAGGGATGGGGTTACATAAGGTTTCAAACAAATAAGAGTTGAGCTCTTTCTTTTATTCCTTGCGAGACTGTCCCCGTCAGGGGAAAGTGGACCGTATACCAATTGACTCTATATTAATATCGATACTGGCTCAATCGTTTTGTACGGGCCGAAAGAGGTGAATTTTAAGTAAAGCATTTCCTTTTGCGCCGAAAGGGGTTCATTTTCTAAAAAGGTGAAGCATCCTTTCGGTTTTAATCCCCCACAAAAAGAGCCAGCCCGAATGCTTCCACATTCCAGCTGGCTTTTTTTCCTTATTCCTTATTCCTTATTCTTTCTCTTCCCTGCATTGTCCATGAAAGGATCGGCTTCGACCATGAATCGTGTGTGGTCTGCCGTGCCCACTTCACCGGCAGAGTCTTCTGCCCGGATGGTGAATGTGATCTTCTTTCCCTTCACGCCAGTCACCACAGCCGTTGCCGTGACGGTATCGCCAGGAAGGGTGGGGGCTTTGTGGACGAGGGAGATGGAACCTCCGACCGTCGTCATCCCTTCATCCAGAGCTTCTGCGATGGCGGCGCAGGCAGCTTCTTCCATAAGCGCCGAGAGAATCGGCGTAGCGAGGACATCGAGCGAGCCGCTCTTCATCACGCGCGCTGTATGAGGCGTATCCACCGTGAGGACCGCTTTCCCTGTCATTCCTTCTTTGATTTCCATGATTTCCTCCTTTTTCAGTCAAAGCCATTGTACCATTGGTAATGCCTGAAGGCTATATGGGGAAAATAAAAACAGTGACAGAATGATTGCTCATCCCATCACTGTCCCATTGGACCAACCGCAGGCCACGAGGAGGCTAATTCCCCTCTGGGAAATCCTGAAGTTCGTCCTTCATGTACTCCTATTATATTTCCTAAAGGCTGAATGTCAACCAGTATATATAATAGAATATATTAATATACATATAAAGAAAACATGACACGCACGGCGGCGTAGTAATAAAAGGAAAGGAAATCCAGCGAGGGGAGAGCAGAGGATTTCCTTCTATCTTTCGCGATTCTTCAGGCTTTGCTCGGTAGGGAAATAGGCGGAAAACAGGGGCTTTGCGAAGAAAAACAGGGAATTTTCATTCATATGATATAATATAAGCGTCTCATTTTTGAATTTTACTTTCGGAGAGTCGGGGGATCTCGGCGGAAGTGAGTGTACTCTTTTGAGGTGCAATTTGGACGATAAAAAGACAAATGCCGGAGAGAACAAGCCGGAAGTAAAAGCTCCCGAAATTTCTTCACCGGAAAAGGAAAGTCCCGTTGACCGGATCAGGCATCTCACGCAGAAGCAGATGGCAGCTCTTGGCTGCGGACTCTTCGCGCTCCTGATTCTCGCGGGCGGGTTCTATTTCTATGCTGTCGACAGGCCTTCGCTTTCCGGCAAGGTCACCATCAGCGTGCCAAAAGAAGCGACAGGGACATACATTGCGGACATGCTCGAGAAGAAGGGCGTCATCAAGAGCAGTGAGATGTTCCGCTTCTACATGCGCATTTTCGGCGACGGAACGAAGCTTCAGAGCGGCGTCTACTCGATGCATCAGGGCCTCTCCATCCGTGAGGCTGCCCAGGAACTCAAGAGCGGCAAGGCAGATACCGTGACCGTCACGATTCCGGAAGGCAGCACCGTCCGTCAGATGGGCGAGATCTTTGCCAAGTCTGGCATCGCCGGCGCTCCGGATTTCGTGAAGGAAGCATCGACCTACGGCCCGCTTCCGTACATGTACGGCCCGGTCGCCGCGCCTGTCAAAGGCGAAGGTTTCCTTTTCGCGGATACATACAGCTTCCCGCTCGACTATACTGCTCGGCAGATCTGTGACGTCATGTACAAGAGAACCAATGAAATGCTAACGCCGGAAATCCGCAGGGAAGCCGAAGCAAAGCACATGACGCTCCATGACCTCATCACCATCGCATCCATGGTCGAACGCGAAGCGAAGTTCAAGGAAGACCAGGTGCCGATCGCATCCGTCATCCTGAAACGCCTGGAAGTCGGCATGCCGCTCCAGATCGACGCGACCGTCCAGTACGCCCTTGGTGCGCAGAAAGAAGAACTCACCGTCGCCGATACGAAGATCGACTCCCCATACAATACCTACATCCATCCGGGCCTGCCGCCCGGACCGATCGGAAGCCCGGGCATGGAAGCCATCCGTGCCGTACTGAAAGCCCAGCCGGGCGAGTACCTGTACTACGTCGCCAAAGAAGACGGACACCACGTCTTCACCAAGACATACGACGAGCACCGGGCAGAAACGGAGACCATCTATGGATCAAGCTCCTGATACCGCATCCATCAAAAAGAAACTGGAGACCATCGCTGAAAGAGACAATGTGCCCATCATACGCGCTGCGGAAAGAGACCTTCTTCTTGAGGCCGCCCGTCCCGTCATGCCCGGGCGCATCCTGGAAATAGGAACAGCGATCGGATACTCTGCGCTCCTTCTGGCAGAGCGGTTTCCTTCGTCCGAAATCGACACCATCGAAGTCGATCCCGAAAGACATAAAATTGCCGTTTCCGCCATGCAAGAAGCGGGTATGGAAGACCGCGTCCACTGCCACCTGGGCGATGCCGCGGACATCCTGAAAACATTATCCGGCACTTACGATTTCCTCTACCTCGACGGCCCCAAAGGCCAGTACCTGAGGGAACTTCTGGAAATCGAGCCGAAACTTTCCCCGCGCGCCGTGATCTGCGCCGACAACGTCCTCTTCCGGGGCCTCGTCAGAAGCAGCGAGCCAGTAGCGCACCGCTACAGGACACTCGTCATGCGCCTTAGGGAATACATTTCCTATGTAGAGGAAAAATACAATACAGTCATTTATGAAGAGGGAGACGGCCTGGCCGTTTCCTCACCGAAAGATATAAAGAGGTAAACGATGAAAAAAATGGAACTTCTCGCACCGGCGGGAACAATGGAAAAAATGAAAATGGCCCTTCTTTACGGAGCCGATGCCGTCTATCTGGCGGGCAAAGTCTTCGGACTGCGCGCTTACGGCGGCAACTTCTCCCCTGAAGAAATGAAAGAAGCCGTCGAATACGCACACTCCATGGGACGCAAAGTCTACGTCACCGTGAATATCATCCCGAGAAACGAAGACCTCGTCGGCCTTGACAGCTACCTGAAGTACCTGGAGGAAATCCACGTAGACGCAGCCCTCATCTCCGACCTCGGCGTATTCCAGCTCTGCCGCGAAGTCGCACCGAACCTGCCCATCCACGTTTCCACACAGGCAAGCTCCGCCAACTGGCGCACCGTCAAAGCATGGAAAGACATGGGCGCATCCCGCGTCGTCCTTGCCCGCGAAGTATCCCTGAAAGAAATGGCAGAAATCCGCCGCCGCGTCGACATTGAGCTCGAAGTCTTCGGGCACGGTGCCCTCTGCATCTCCTGGTCCGGCCGCTGCCTCCTCTCCAACTTCTTCACCAACGGACGCCGCCAGTCCAACAAAGGCGAATGCATCCAGGCATGCCGCTTCAAATACAGCGTCGTCGAAGAATCCAGACCGGGACAGTACTGGCCCGTCGAAGAAGACGAACACGGCACCTACGTATTCAACAGCAAAGACCTCTGCATGGTCGACAACATCAAAGACCTCATCGAAGGCGGCGCCTCCTCCCTTAAAATCGAAGGCCGCATGAAATCCGTCTACTACGTAGCAGCCGTCGTAGCCGCTTACAGAAAAGCCATCGACGCCTACTACGAAGAACGTGAAAACTACAAAGTACGCCCCGAATGGAGAGAAGAACTCGAAAAAGTCTCCCACCGCCCGTACACCACTGCCTTCGCATTCCAGAACCCGGACAACACCGCCCAGGAATACGACCACTCCCAGCCCGAACAGCCCTATGACTTCGTAGGACTCATTCTTGAAACAAAAGAAGAAGGAAAAACCTTCAAAGTACAGCAGAGAAACCACTTCAAAGTCGGCGAAGTCCTCGAATACCTCACACCGAAAGGCGACGTAGGCCAGATGACCGTAGGATCCCTCGTCAACGGCGAAGGCGAAACCGTAGACAAAGCCCCGCATCCGCTCGAAGAACTCACCCTGACAACCGATGCCCCGCTCCTGCCATACACCATCCTCAGGAGGCGCGCAAAATGAAAGACCTCGAAGACACAGCCGTCTACATAGAAATAGACCCAAGCGACGTCAACTACATCAACCGCATCATAGAAGGCTACGAGTACCTCGGCATCCTCACCACACTCGATCCCAAGAGAGCCACCTGCCGCATCAACTCCACAGCCGACACCAGAGACATGGTCATAGACATCCTGACCCACCTAGATGCCAAAGTCACCATCCTCCCGGACAGACAAAGCGCACTGCCAAAAGAATAAAAAAGATAGCAAAAAGCCAGATTCCCCAAACGGAACCTGGCTTTTTGAATGGAGAGGCGCGCCGTAAAAAGGCCAAGGTACGCCTTTGACCTTGCCCTGGAAGGGAAGGGGGACCACTTGCGGTGGATGAGTTGCATTTCCTCAATCGGAGACTGGTTTAAGGCGCTTTCTTATCACACCTTTACAACCGCCAAGTATGGCGAATCGGAAAACAAGCCAACCTCGCTCTGCTCGTTGGAACCTTTTCATATGTTAAAGCCCAATGAATAATCAACCCTATCCGTCCGGCATCAGAAATTGGGCCGGCCACCTTCCCCGTCTGGGAAGGTCAACACCATTTCCTTGCTTCGCAAACGGAAAACAAGCCAACCGGTAAAAGCTGTCCCCGTTAGGGGAAAGTGGCGCCGTTAGGCGACGAAAGGGGTTCATTGCTTTTCCTCAGCCGCAGGCTGGTTGTATTGTTTCCTCTTGTTGTATGGTTTTCCCCAGCTTTACGGTTTTATCATCCTACCCCTCCCCAAATCCCCTTACTATTCCTCAAAATGTTTTCAATAACCCCAATCCGCTCCGCCATACAGACAATTTCCATGAAAGGGAGTACAATATAACCAGAACAAATCGAAATAAGGTCCGCGGAAAGAGGCTGCGGACAGAAAAGCGGATGCTTATCCGCGAATGGGGGAATGAATATGGAAAACAGCGCAAAAGTACGCGAATACCTGCGTGAATGCGGCGTCTTTTACATCGCCACGGAAGACGCACGGCAGCCGCGCGTGCGCCCCTTGAATGGCATTTACCTTTACGAAGGGAAACTCTGCATCTTCACAGCGAAGGATTCACCACTATACAAACGCCTGAAAGCCGATCCGCAGATGGAAATCTGCGCGACGCACCCGGACAAATCCTGGATTTCCGTCATCGGCAGGTTCAATGAAGACCAGCGCGAGTGCGTGCACCAGGCCGTCGTGAAATCCTATCGTGACAGCATACAGGATCCCGAAGCGCTCCTGCAGTGCCAGATGACCGTGTTCCGCCTCGACAGCGCCCGCGTGAAAGTGACATCCGTCGACGGGAACGTCAAAGAATGCGTACTATAAGTAAACAATAAAAGTATTGCCTAAATGAAAAGAAGAAGGAGAAAAGTTTGCAATTTATGCACTTTCTCCTTTTTTGTATACGATTCATGCTGAAAGTGGTATAATCTTCAACTAAAGATACAATCAATATTTACCTGTAATTAATTTCGGAGGAGGATAAAATGGCTTCAAACGGGCTTATTACGGACCTTTATCAGTTGACAATGGCAAATGCGCTTTTCAAGAAAGGCATGCACGAAAGAAAAGTCGTCTTTGACCGCTTTTACAGAAAGAACCCATTCGACGGCGGATACACAGTCGTGGCCGGCATTCAGCACCTTGTCGACTTCGTGAAGAACTTCCGTTACGATGCGGAAGACATCGAGTACTTGAGAAGCCTTGGCATCTTCTATCCGGAATTCCTCGACTATCTGAAAGACTTCCGCTTCCAGGGCGACATCTATGCCATGCCGGAAGGCACCGTCGCATTCCCGGGAGAAATCCTTCTCCGCTTCCATGGCACGACCACCGAAGCCATGCTGATAGAAACAGGACTTTCCATGATCATGAACCATGAAAGCCTCATCGCCACCAAAGCACGCCGCGTCCGCACCGTTGCACCGAAAGACGCACTCATGGAATTCGGTCTCCGCCGCGCACAGGGCCATTCCGCAGGACTCTGGGGCGCACGCGCTGCCATGATCGGCGGCTTCAACGGCACATCCAACGTAGAAGCCGGCCGCCTCTTCGGCATCCCCGTACTCGGCACCATGGCGCACAGCTGGATCATGAGCTTCGACACCGAACTCGAAGCCTTCGAAGAATACGTCCGTCAGTACCATGACAACCTCATTCTTCTCGCCGACACCTACAACGTCCTCGAACTGGGCGTGCCGCATGCTATCCAGGTCTTCAAAGAACTCAAAGCCAAAGGCCAGCTCCCGAAGAAATACGGCATCCGCATCGACAGCGGCGACCTCGGCTACCTCTCCCGCGAAGCCACCCGCATGTTCACAGAAGCCGGCTTCCCCGACGCCATCATCTCCGGCTCCAACGACCTTGACGAATACCTCATTCAGTCCCTCAAAGAACAGGGCTGCACCGTCACCAGCTGGGGCGTAGGCACCAAGATCATCACAGCCGACGGCACATCCGCCCTCGGCGGCGTCTTCAAGATGAGCGCCAGGGAACAGGGCGACACCTTCGAACCCGTCATGAAAATCTCCAACGACGTCTCCAAGATGACAAACCCGGGCATCAAGACAGTCCGCCGCTTCTACAGAAAAGACAACGGCAAAATGATCACCGACCTCATCTGCCTCGAAAACGAAGCAAAACCGGACGGCGGAGACTTCACCCTCGTTACCGAATCTGCTAAATGGAGAAAGAAATACCTCAAAGCAGGCAAGTACACCTGCGAAGAAATGCTCAAGCCAGTCATGAGAAACGGAGAAGCCGAAACACTCCCGACCCTCAAAGAAACCATCGCCTATGCCAACGAACAAACGGAAACCCTCTGGCCGGAATACAAACGCCTCATGAACCCGAACATCATGGAAGTCAACCTCTCCGACAAACTCCAGGCCCTAAAAACCCAGATCATCGAAGACGACCTCAAAAACAGATAAAAGAGGGCCGAAGGCCGGTCTTGACCTTGCCCTGGAAGGGAAGGTGTAAACGGATACAGCATTTCCTCGAGCGAAGCGAGGTTTAGCTGTCCCCGTTAGGGGAAAGTGGCGCGCACGCGCCGAAAGGGGTTTATTACCACGAGCGCAGCGAGGTTGTATGGTTTTTCATCGAACGAAGTTCGGTTTAAGGGTGTTGACCTTCCCAGACGGGGAAGGGGGACCTATATAAGTTCAAGACAAATTTGATTTGAGCTCTTTCTTTTCACATCGCAAGCTGCCCCCAACGGAGGGAAGTGCCCGAAGGGCGAAAGGGGTGCAGTTTCTAAGAAGGCGAAGCATCATCGCTCAGGGTGTTGACCTTCCCAGACGGGGAAGGGGGACCGCTTTGCGGTGGATAGGGTTGATTACCACGCAGCTTGCTGCGGTTGTATGGTGTTCCTCAAGGCGAAGCCTTGGTTTAAGGGTGTTAACCTTGCTCCGAAAGGAGAAGGTGGTGCGGATTTGTTAATACAGACAAATAAATATCATAAAAAATCTAATCGTACTTTAATCTTAATCATGCAGCCATTGGAGCTGCGTTGAATACTTCCATTGGAGCTAAAAGATGTAATTTGCGCTGAATGCGTTTGTTGTTGTAGAAGTAGATGTAGCCGTTGATCATGCTTACCACTGCTTTACGGCTGGTGAATTTACGTGTGTAGTAACGTTCGCGCTTCAGCATTCCCCAGAACCCTTCCATCAGACCGTTGTCTGCACAGCAGCCTACACGGGACATGCTGTGAACCAGTCCTGCTTTTTCAACAATCTTATGGAATCCGTTGCTTGTATACTGGAATCCGCGGTCGGTATGAATCATTGGATGTTCTCCAGGATTCTCTTTAAGTGCCTTTTCCATTGTCTCAAAAGCCAGTGCAGTATTGTTCCTGTCGCCGATGACATAAGAGACAATCCGGCGATCATGGCCGTCAATAATCGCGCTTAAATATAACTTGTGCAAAACTCCATCAGCAGTTGTGTACTTGAATTCAGTGACATCCGTCATCCATCTTGCATTGGACACGCCGGCATCAAAGTCACGGTTCAGCAGGTTTTCAAAAATGTACTTTGGATCCTTTGCGTTACGAGTGCAACCATCGGTCTTGTACTTGATCACGGACTTAATATTAAGTATCCGCATGATACGAAGAACCAGACTGTCGCTTACATTTATATTGATGTTGTCATCCTTCTTGATCCAATCGTTAATCCGGCGGTATCCCATATCCGGATATTCCTGATGGGTTTTCATGACCTCCTGTGCGACCTTTTCTCTCAGCAGTTCACGGCCGCTCTTAATATGATTCAGCCATCCGTAATAAGCTGCCCGGGAGACCTTTGAGAGTCGGCAGAGACTTTCTATGGAGATGTTGGTTTCTTCATGGACTTCTTTTATGGCTTTAAAATCTCTGAGAAGGTGAGTAAGGCTGAATCCTTCGAGGAACGCAACCTTTCCTCTATCTCCATCTTTTTTTTTAGCAGGGCAATCTCTGCTATAAGATCCTTCTGTTCTTCAAGAAGTCTGGCATTCTCCTGACGCAGCTGTTCTTCTTCGGTCCGGGGCGTTTGGAGCCTGATCGGCTTTCCTCTGTAATCCTCAAGACCAACTTCGCCCATTTCCTTGAACTTTTTTACCCATGTGTAGAGCGTTTGGTAGGACATGTTGTACTTCTTGGCTATCTTGTTATAATCGCATCCACTGGCGATGCACTCCTGAACGATTCTGACTCGCTCTTCCTTGACCGATTGCTGGCGTTTGCCCATAAGATCTCCTCCTTCAGAAACGAGGTCTGTCAACTTATGCTCATTATACGCCTCAATCCATGTTTTAAGGGAGAGTGTGCCGGAAATTCTGTATTTGGCACAGACGGAAAGCATGGAAACACCGCCTTTAAGATATTCCTTTACGGCCTGGATCTTCATCTGATTGGAGTAGTAAGACAAATGCTGCCTGGGCCGCAATCCCTTAAAGCCCTCCTCTTTATACCGGAGGACCCATTTCCTGAATGTTATGCGGCTCATATGAAGATTTTCAGCTGCCTGGGTAATCGTAACACCCTGATAGAGATATGAAGCAATCTGGTCTAACATTTCCTCCGGGGACGCTTTGGTTTTACATGGCATAAGAATGACCTCCTAATATATTTATGATATTATTCTGTCTTTCTTGTTGAATCATACCAAAGGTCCGGTTGGAGACCGGGGATGAGATGTAGTTCCTCAGCCGTAGGCTGGTTGTTTGGTTTTCTTCTTCCTTCGAGCGCAGCTCGGTTGTATGGTTTTAATCTTCTCTACAATTGCTCGCAAGTTTTTCCAAAAATACTCCCACCCCCCAAAGAGGCATCAGCAAAATGATCACACATTTTGCTGATGCCTCTCTTTTTTTGCACCTGCCTTAGAAAATGATATAATAAACTATATACCTCGAAATTCGAAGAAACTCATTTATCTATAAAAGGTGATCACATGAAATTGAAAAAATGGCTCGCCGCTTCCGCTGCGGCAATGATTCTCGTATCCGGCGCATCCGCAGTTTCCGCTGCCTCCATCACAACAGCAGGAGACCAGAAACTCGACCTTGGAAGCTCCATCAGCGTCCTTCCCGGAGAAAGAACCTTCTTCGGCGGACAGTTCCATGACTGGCTTCTGACCGGCAACGTCGAAGGCACCATCCAGGAAATCCTCGCACAGGGCAATGTATTTCCTGAAAACTCCGTCAGCAATAAACAGTTTGCCTCCGTTGCTGCCAGCATCCTGAAATCTGCCAAAGTATACCAGGTCCGCGCCTCTGCCAACGACACTTACTATCAGGGCATGGTCCTTTCCATCGCCGTTTCCGATAACGACATGACCAAACTTCTCCTCGCACTGAACGCTGCCCAGGCAGAAGCATCCCCGGTCCTTGAACCCGAAACCGCAGCAGCCGCTGCCGCTGACAATAAAGTCACCGTGGACAACGCTGCTCCTGCTGCCGAAGAAACAGCTGCTGAAGGTGAAACCGTCAAGGAAGCAGCTACCAAAGCAGCAACAGAAAAAGCTGTAAAGGCAGAAGCAAAGAAAGAAGCTAAAAAAGAAGCCAAAGAAGAAAAGAACGAAATCAAAAACAGCGGCGATGTCCTGGACGGCATGCAGACCGCATGGGGCAAGAAAGTAGAAATCACTGAAAACTCCCACTGGGAAGACAAAGTTTCCAAGAACGGGCTTTCCTACCGCACCGGCTCCGTTAAAGCCCTCGTCCATAAAGATGGATTCGTCATCCCCGTATTCGCAAAGGGCATTATCACAAGAAGCGGCACAAGCACCATTTACACAGTCTTCGTAGCCGACCAGGCATCCGGAAAATACCTCGACACCTTCTTCGACAAAGCCCTTGAGGAAGCAGGCAAATGAAAAAGCTTTTAACAGCCATCGTCCTTAGCGCCATGGCACTGACCGGCATAGGAGGAGGCGCCGCAGAAGCAGCACCAGCCCCGGCCCCAAAACCTGTCGTTACCATCAAAGAAAAGACAGATACCAGCGCCGTCAAACCCAAGGACGATAACACAGTCATCGAAGCCAAGAAAGCCGCCGAAGCCAGACTTGCCGTTAAAGAGACACAGCCGCAGGTTGCCCTTCCCGACACACTCTACCCGAGAACCAAAGGCGACGATTACTTCAAAGACGCAAAACTCAAAAACAACATCACCTACGCGCCGCTCCCGAACCTCACCAAAGAAGACATCATCTACAGCGGCGTCGTCAACGTCAAAAAGAAAGACATCACAGCAGCCGCATTCGTCACCGGCGCCCAGTACGAAGGAGACCTTGCCGACGAACAATACAGCAAATTCTTCGCCAAAGGAAGCCTCTCCCAGGACGCCATCCGCCAGCTCTACACCTACAACGTAGCCCTCCTGCGCCTCGAGTACGGCTTAAACGACGTCTTCCTCAAGACAGCATCCGCCGTCAAACTGGAAGGAGAAGAAATCCCCTACGGCATCCTCTCCGTCCGCATCCCGAAAGTAGAACAGATCCACAAACTCAAAGGATACGAAAACGTCTACACCGCATCCATCAACCCCGTCTTCGTAGCAGACAACTACCTCATCCCGCTCCACATCAGAGCCTTCGCTGCCCACGTAGACGGCAAATACAGAAACCTCCTCATCATAGGCCCCGCCAGCGAAACCGACATCTTCGACCAGGCCGGCCTAGACATCATCCTGTCAAAACCAAAACAGGAAAAGAAATAAAGAAAGCACTAAAAAAAGCAGCCCGAAAAGGACTGCTTTTTTAGTGGGAAGGGCGGCGGTGCCGGAGCAGGCCCCAATACTCGCCTTCCCAGACGGGGAAGGGCGTATGGTATGGGATGGGGTACAAAAGGTCTAAAACAAATCAAATTTGAAATCTTTTTTTTATTCCTTGTGAAGCTGCCTCCGACGGAGGGAAGTGGCGCCGTTAGGCGACGAAAGGGGTGAAGTTAATAAGTAAAAGGATAGGGTTGATTACCACGAGCGAAGCGAGGTTGTCCGGTTTTATCCTGCTCTTAAGGTTTTAATCCCTTCTTTTAATCCCTCTCTTAAAACTCCCCGCTCCTCTTCACTTCTTCATAGAACATCTCATGGATCCTTTCATCCGTTCCTACTTCCGGATGGAAGGCGAGGGCGGTCTGGTGTTTGTAGCGGACGGCCACGATATTCCCATCCGCTCTTGCCAGAATCTCTGTTTCCGGAGAGGCAGAGACGACGTAGGGGGCGCGGATGAAGTTCATCTTTATTTTTCCAAGTCCTTTGAATTCTTCTTCCGTAATGAAGCTTCCGAGCTGCCTGCCGTAGGCGTTTCTTCTCACCGTCACGGGAAGGGTGCCGAAGCAGACGGGGTCTCCTCCTTCGATCTCTTTGGCGAGGAGGATGAGGCCGGCGCAGGTGGCGAGGACCGGCATGCCCTTTTGGATTTTTTCCTTCAGCGGCTGAAGAAGTCCTTCTTCGATGAGGAGTTTTCTCTGGACGGTGCTTTCGCCGCCGGGGAGGACGAGCCCGGAGAGGGGCTCTGCGAGCTGTTTCATATTTCTGATCTCGATGCAGTCAGCGCCCATTTCGCGGAGCATTCTTTCATGCTCGATGAAGGCGCCCTGCAGAGCGAGGATTCCTATTCTTGCCATATCTCCTCCTTACTGGCCGCGTTCAGCCATGATGAGTTTGATTTCATTTTCATTGATGCCAACCATGGCTTCGCCCAGGTCTTCGGAGAGCTTGGCGAGGATTTCAGGATCATTGTAATTCGTGACAGCCTTGACGATGGCAGCGGCTCTCTTGGCAGGATTGCCGGATTTGAAAATGCCGGAGCCTACGAAGACGCCTTCTGCACCGAGCTGCATCATGAGAGCCGCATCGGCCGGAGTGGCCACGCCGCCGGCAGCAAAGTTGACGACGGGGAGTTTCTTATGGTCATGGACATAGAGGACAAGATCATAGGGGACCTGGAGTTCCTTCGCTGTTTCATACAGCTCATCCGGTCTTCTGGCCGCCGTGTCAGCGATCTGCTTCTGGATTTTTCTCATGTGGCGGACGGCCTGGATGATGTCACCCGTGCCCGGTTCGCCCTTGGTGCGGATCATGGAAGCGCCTTCGCTGATTCTCCGGAGCGCTTCGCCCAGATCCTTCGCGCCGCAGACGAAGGGCACCTTGAACTTCGTCTTGTCGATATGGTACACATCATCTGTCGGGGAGAGGACTTCGCTTTCGTCGATGTAGTCGATTTCAATCGCTTCCAGAATCTGCGCCTCGACGAAGTGGCCGATGCGGCACTTGGCCATGACAGGGATGGAGACGGCCTCCTGAATGCCGCGGATCATCTTCGGGTCGCTCATGCGCGAGACCCCGCCGGCCGCACGGATATCTGCCGGGATGCGTTCGAGTGCCATGACGGCAGCCGCGCCTGCCTCCTCTGCAATCTTTGCCTGCTCAGGGGTCGTGACGTCCATGATGACGCCGCCCTTCAGCATCTGCGCGAGTTCCTTGTTCAGTTCATATCTTTCGTTTGCCATAAGAATGCTCCTTTCGAAATGGGAAATGGTACAGGAAATGGGAAATTTCCTGAAAAAAGGGTAATTTAAAAGAAGGCAGGAAAAGTGATGCCTTCTTTGTGAACTTAATAATCTCCGTCGATCATACGGCGGGCGAGGTCGTCCAGTTTCCATTTCCAGACGAGGAAGGGACCGCAGATGACGCCGAAGAGAGCCTGCAGGATTTCATAAGGGAGCTTGATCCATGCATAGGCAGGCGTGCTGTAGACATACGCGCGGCCAAGCGAGTAGCCCACGACCATGATCACGGCGCCGACGAGCACCGCGAAAATTACCCGGCGCATTTTATGTTCGCCGTGGTAGTTATGGACGAGGTAGGAAATCGCCATGGCCTGGATGCCGTGCGTCGCAAGCGATACGAACATCGGGAGAGGGTAGAAGAAGAAATCTCCCAGGAACGCGCCGACGCCTCCGACGAGGAAAGCACCGAGGGGATCTAAGATCAATGCCGCTGCCACGATGACGATATCATTGAGGTAGAGATGACCGCCCGGTACGGGAAGCCCGAACGAGGACAGCCCTATGTTTATAGCCATGAATAAGCCGCAGAGGGTGAGCCAGCGCGTATTATGCTTCGATTCGATGCGCGGCGCCCTTTTTGCTGCTGTCAGTCCGTTATTCATGAGAATCACTCCTTTTTGCACTTCTTTATGCTTTGGATTATAATAAAAATCTGAGTATATGAAAATCACCAGAAATGATTTTAAAAATAAGACCAGATAGAGGATAAAAAGAAGGAAAATGAACGCTTACATGAAGCTGTATGTGAACCTGCGCGATGCGATCACAAGGGGCGTCTACGCTTACGGGACGAAAATTCCCTCCAAGAGGCGCATTGCAGACCAGACAGGGACGAGCATCATCACCGTCGAGCATGCGCTCTCGCTCCTGACTGAGGAAGGCTACATCGAGCCAAGGGAAAGAAGCGGCTGCTACGTGACGTACCGCGAGGACTCCTCCTATGCCGCGCCCCGTCCGCATGAAAGGAAAGCGGCGCCGCCCGTCAAGGCAGAGCTCCGGGACGAAGGGGAACGGGATCTCTTTCCCTTCTCCGCCTTTGCGAGGACGATGCGCTCCGTCCTTTCCGATTACGGCAGAAAAATCCTCGACCCGTCGCCAAGCCGCGGTTGCGAAGAACTGCGCGGCGCACTTTCCAGATACCTGGCGAGAAGCCGCGGGATGGACGTCTCCCCCGAGCAGATCCTGATCGGTTCCGGCGCCGAGTACATTTACGGTCTCAACGTGCAGGTCCTTGGAAGAGACCGCCTCTATGCCCTGGAAAATCCTTCCTACGACAAGATCCGCAAAGTCTACGAAGCGAATGGCGCAAGGACAGACCTTCTCACCATGGGAGAAGACGGCATCGAGTCCGGAGAGCTCTCCCGCACGAAAGCTTCCGTCCTTCATGTGACGCCCTTCAATTCCTTTCCTTCCGGCATCACCGTCTCTGCCTCCAAGCGCGCCGAGTACATCCGCTGGGCCAAAGCAAGGGGAGGATACATTATCGAAGACGACTTCGACTCCGAATTCACGCTCCTCTCCAAGCCGGAAGACACGCTCTTTTCCCTCGCGCCCGACGGCCTTGTCATTTACATGAACACATTCTCCAAGACGATCGCGCCCTCCATCCGCGCCGGCTACCTCGTCCTTCCCAGGTCCTGCACGGCCCTTTACGAAAAGAAGGCAGGCTTCTACTCCTGCACAGTTCCTGTCTATGACCAGCTCGTTCTGGCGGAATTCATCGACAATGGCGACTTCGAGCGCCATATCAACCGCGTCAGGAGGAGAAGAAGAAAGAAATCCGGAAATTATTTCTAAGTCCCTTGAAATATGACGGATTCTGTCCCATCCAAGAGTATAATAAAGGAAAGGGACATTCCCGGAAGGAGGACATCATGAAAAAAATCTTAGCCATCATCGCTGCCGCACTTTTCCTGATTCTTGCCGCATTTCCGATGGCAGCATCCGCCTCGAATCCCGTCAGCCAGGACGGGTACTACAAAGGCATCAAGCTGGCCGGCAAAGTGAAAATCGTCAGGAACTTCGGAGACATCAAGATCAAGGTTGTCAATTCATTCCCCGACATCCGCGTCAAGCTCGTCGATGCCTTCCCGCGCGACATAGGCGAGTGGGAGATCGTCGACTATGGCGAAGATTTCACCGTCGAAATCGTCAATTCCTTCCCGGATGTCAGAGTCGAATTCGTCGACAGCTTCCCCGGCGTCGAATAAGCCCGCACGATTAATGTGAATCTTTGTCATCGAAAAAATTCGTAGTTAGTGGTATGATAGGGGCAAAGAAATCCATCCGGAATTGAAAGACTGTGGAGGAAACGTGGACAATCAGAAAATACTCTACGTGGTAACAGCCGGGACGGACTCTTCCTTTTCCAACCGCATGCTGCGGATGATTCGAAATGAAGAGGAGGAGCACCCGGAAGAAACGCTGCCCGGCGGCATCCGCCTCATCATATTGAGCGAAGATCAGTGGATCATCCAGAACTGGCTCTTCCCGAAGGACGCCCATTTCCTTTTCGTGGGAAATGTAGCCCTGATGCGCGCCCTTCCCGGGAAAATTGAAACAAAATTCGAGAAATACGGCATCCGCTACGGCTGGTGCGGTCATAATGCCTGCCTTATCGCAAACGAAAAGGCACTCTCCGAGCGTGAGAACTACGAGAAATTCCTGGAAGACCTCCGGCACGAATGCCGTCTGGCGGAAATCGTCAAGAGCCCGAAGCGCATGGACATCCTCCAGTTCATCATCATGCTCTGCGTCGCCCTGATCGTTCCCTTCGGGAGCGTCCTCGTCGGAGGAAAGCTCGTGAAGGACTGGTTCGAAAATACAGGCTACGTCAAAAAGCAGCAGTACTTCTATGGCATCCTGCATCTCTACAAGCACAACCTGAAAGATTTCATGGAAACCAGGGAAGAATAAATTTCTGAAAATAATATTTGCAACGCTCCTCATCTTGTGCTAAAGTACAAGGCATAAGATAAAGACATTGACGGGAAATAGTAAACATCCCCGCCGCTCACAGGGAGCCGTTGTATAGTGGAAAACGGCAGCGGCCGATCGTTGAACTCGTCCCCGAGTCGCAGGCTGAAAATAGTAGGCTATGCCGGACATCCGCCGTTACAGGTTTTGAGTGCATGACCCTTGGGTCATGAATGAGAGTGGTACCGCGAATCCTTCGTCTCTTTGGAGATGGAGGATTTTTTTATTGGGAAAAGAATTGCAGGAGGTAAGCTTATGGGAATGACAATGACACAAAAAATTCTGGCGGCGCACGCCGGCGTGGATTCCGTGAAAGCAGGAGATCTGATCACCTGCTCGCTCGACCTCGTCATGGCCAATGACATCACCGCTCCGCCATCGATCGCTGAATTCAAGCGCATCGGACGCCCCGTTTTTGATAAGAACAAGATCGTCCTTGTCCCCGACCATTTCCAGCCGGCCAAAGACATCAAGTCAGCAGGCCTCGCGAAGATCGTCAGAGACTTCGCCCGCGAGCACCACATCACGCACTACTTCGAACAGGGCCGGGTCGGTATCGAGCATGCCCTCCTTCCTGAAAAAGGCCTCGTAGGCCCGGGCATGGTCACCATCGGCGCTGACTCCCACACCTGCACCTACGGCGCACTGGGCGGATTCTCTACAGGCGTCGGCTCCACCGACCTTGGCGTCGCTATGGCGACAGGCCGCGCATGGTTCAAAGTCCCAGATGGTATCAAAGTGACACTGACTGGCACAAAGCCCTCCGACATCACAGGCAAGGACGTCATACTGAAACTCATCGGCATGATCGGCGTCGACGGCGCCCTCTACCAGTCCCTTGAATTCGAAGGCCCGGGCGTCAAGACACTCTCCATGACCGACCGCTTCACCATTGCGAACATGGCCATCGAAGCCGGCGCGAAGAACGGCATTTTCCCCGTCGACGAAAGAACCGAAGCCTACATCGAAGGCCGCTACCACGGACCGAAAGTCGTCGTCACTCCGGACCCCGATGCCCACTATGCAAGAGAAGTCACCATCGACCTCTCCTCCATGAAACCCGTCGTTTCCTTCCCGCACCTCCCTGAGAATGCGAAAGAAGTAGGGACATTCGGAGAAATCAAGATCGACCAGGTCGTCATCGGCTCCTGCACCAACGGCCGCCTCGAAGACCTCGCCATCGCCGCATCCATCATCAAAGGCCACAAGATCCACCCGGACGTCCGCTGCATCGTCATCCCGGCCACCCCGCAGATTTACAAAGACGCCATGCATGCTGGATACATCGATACATTCATCGACGCAGGCTGCGCCGTATCCACACCGACCTGCGGGCCGTGCCTTGGCGGATACATGGGCATCCTCGCATCCGGAGAAAAATGCGTCTCCACAACGAACAGAAACTTCATCGGACGCATGGGTCCGACCGATTCCGAAATTTACTTGGCAGGACCGCAGACAGCGGCAGCCAGCGCAGTCATGGGCCGCATCGCGGCGCCGAAGGAGGTCAAGTAATATGGCAGTCTTAGAAGGAAAAGTCTGGCGCTACGGCGACAACATCGATACCGATGTCATCATCCCCGCAAGATACTTGAATACATTCGATCCCAAAGAACTCGCATCCCACTGCATGGTCGACATCGACCCCACATTCGCCAAAGAAGTCAAAGCAGGCGACATCATGGTCGGCGGCAGAAACTTCGGCTGCGGCTCCTCCAGAGAACACGCCCCCGTTGCCATCAAAGCATCCGGCATCCCCGTCATCATTGCAGAATCCTTTGCCCGCATCTTCTATAGAAACGGCATCAACGTAGGTCTTCCGCTCCTTGAAATCGGGAAAGACGTAGAAAAAATCCACGCAGGCGACATCCTGAAAGTCGACCTCTCCAAAGGCACCATCGAAGACGTCACCACCGGCGATATCTTCCAGGCCCCTCCGCTTCCCGGATTCATTGAAGAAATCGCCCAAGCAGGCGGACTCATCAATTACGTAAAGGAGAAAAAATAATGGTAAAGAAAATCACAGTCATTCCGGGCGATGGAATAGGGCAGGAAATCACAGAAGAAACCGTCCGCGTCCTCGAAAAAATCGACGACATCTATAAAATAGGCTTTGCCTTCGAATGGAAAGAAGCAGGCGGCACCGCCTACGACCACACAGGATCCCCGCTTCCCGAAGAAACCATCGAATCCTGCAGGAATGCCGACGCCGTCCTCTTCGGCGCCGTAGGAGGAGACCAGTGGGACCACCTCACACCCGATCTCCGCCCGGAAAAAGCCATCCTGGGCCTTAGAAAACAGCTCGGCCTCTACGTCAACCTCCGCCCCGTCCGCATCTCCGACTCCATGATCGACTACTCGCCATTGAAACCAGAAATCGCCAAAGGCACCGACATCATGATCGTCAGAGAACTCGTCGGCGGCATCTACTTCGGCGACCGCTGCGAATCCGAAATCCATAACGGATCCGAAAGAGCATGGGACCTTGAAAACTACTCCGTTCCCGAAGTCGAACGCATCGCAAGATTTGCCTTCGAAGCAGCCAGAAAAAGAAAGAACCACGTCACCAGCGTAGACAAATCCAACGTCCTCGCCACATCCCGCCTCTGGCGCCGCACCGTCATCCGCGTCCATGACGAAGAATACCCGGATGTCAAACTCGACCACATGTACGTCGACAACTGCGCCCAGCAATTCGCCATCCACCCATCCTTCTTCGACGTCGTCGTCACAGGCAACATGTTCGGAGACATCCTCTCCGACGAAGCCGCTGTCCTCTCCGGCTCCGTAGGCATGCTTCCCTCTGCCAGCATAGGCAAAGAAACCAGCCTCTACGAACCCATCCACGGCTCCGCCCCCGACATCGCAGGAAAAGGCATCGCCAACCCGATAGCCACCATCCTCTCCGCCGCCATGCTCCTCCGCTACTCACTAAACGAAGACAAAGCAGCCGACGCCATAGAAAAAGCCATCTCCGACACCCTGGATGAAGGCTACAGAACAGGAGACATTTACAAAGAAGGCATGAAAAAAGTCAGCGGCATAGGCATGACCGAAGCCATCCTCGCACACATTAAATAAAAGAAAATATTAAGGATATATAGTATTAAAGAAAAGCCCGATCATGAATCCACATCCATGACCGGGCTTTTGCGTGGGGAGGAGAGCGGTAGAGAAGGCGGAAAAGTCGCTAATACTCGCCTTCCCCGCTGGGGCAGGTCAAAACCTTCCGTAATCATTCAATACCGATATTATCAATAGTGATTTAAATACGTTCACCGTAAATGAAAACCGTGCTAAATCTCAATCGATATTATCCATCAGAATCGCAAAAACCTGCCTCGGAGAGGAAGGGTGCCGCGTATGCGGCGGGAAGGAGTGCAGTTCACTCGCGAAGCGAGGTTTTATGGTTTTCCTCTTTTCCCGATTTGCTTGTTTTACACACCCCTTGCACTCTAAGCGTATAATTAAGGAAATCGAGGAATTTCCATCAGCCGCAAGGCTGGTTGTAAAGGTTTATCTAAGTCGTGAAGGTTTTATCTTATTTAACATAAGGTTTTTTTCACTCGATTCAAAGTTTTATTTCCATCAACAAATCACAATTAATATATCCCGGATGCTTGCTGTATGACGGCTATACAGGCGTATGATAAGCACGAATCCGGAAGGGGATGGCTGCAAAGCTCCCGAAAGAAGGATGTCCTATGAAATTCTCACTGAAAAAGACCGCATGGGCGCTGGCGGCTGCCAGCCTGATCTTACTCCCATGGCAGGCGAAGGCATGCACGCTTTTTGCTGCGCAGGGCACCGCCGTTGAAGGCGGAGGCGCCATCATCGTGAAGAACCGCGATGAGCATCCTATGTACCAGGAAATGCGGTACCATCAGGGCCCCGTATACCGTTACTACGGCATTTACGGCGGCAACGAAGATCATATGTCGCTGACAGGCGGAGTGAACGAAGAAGGATTTGCCGTTTTCTCTGCCGTCGCTGAACCGATTCCCAAAGACGTACGGCTCGCCTACGGCAAGCGCGGCACTCTCGCGGCGCTCCTTGGCAATTGCTCCTCGGTCAAGGAAGCACTCGAAATGAAAGATTACTTCAAGAGCCCGGGCTTCTTTCTCATGGCTGACGCCCATGAGATTGCGTACGTTGAAATCGGCGAAGACGGCATCTGGGACGTGAAAACGGAAGAGAACGGGACACTGGCACACACGAACCATTTCCTCCTGCCGGATTTGACACAATTCAATCACAAAATAGGAAGATCGAGCAGTACCAGACTTCACCGCATCGACGAACTCCTGGCAGAGCCCCATGAGCCCTATACACTGGATGATATGATCGCCTTCTCCGAAGACGAACATGACGGGCCGAACGACAGCATCTGGAGAACCGGCAGCAAAAAAGACGGCGTCCAGACCCTCGCTACCATCGGAGTATGGCTCCATGACGATGCCAAACCGGACATTTACGTCAAGATCCGTTACTCCCCGGACGACCAGGGAAAAGAGGACATTTACCAGCTCGACGGCGCGCATTTATTCCCATCGAAATAGTGCAGCAAGACCATTTGGAAAGACAGAAAAGTATGCTAAAATAGAGGGAACCAAACAGAGGGATCCATGATCCCGGTCAGATTTTTTCCGAAATAAGGAGGAAAAGATGGAAGCTATTAGTTGTTTGATTTCCAGAAGAAGTATCCGCGAATACACAAGAGAACCGCTCTCTCAGCAGGAAATCGAAAATGTCGTGGAAACTTCGCAGATGGCATCCTGCTGGGAAAATACCCAGCCCATCCGCTACATCGCTGTTCTTGACGAAGACCTGAAGAACCGCATCGCCGACGAATGCACCAAGAAATTCCCGTGGAACACCGAAAACATCCACGAAGCACCGGCACTCATCATCCTCTGCGCCATCAAAGGCCTCTCCGGCTACGAACCGGACGGCACACCGTCCACCACGAAAGGCACCCACTGGCAGTCCTTCGACGCAGGCATGGCAGCAGCCTACCTCTGCGCAGCAGCCAATGCCCTCGAACTCGGCACCCTCATCATGGGACGCTACGATGAAGCCAAAATCAAGGAAATACTCGACCTTCCGGAAAACTACGACGTATCCGCCATCATTGCCATCGGACACCCGGCAGTCATTCCGGCAGCCAACGAAAGAAAACCGCTTAAAGAAGTACTGACCTTCAGATAATCCGAGTGAAAGTGAAGCAGAAGAGAATAGGGGATGCCCTTGACCTTGCTCCGGCAGGAGAAGTGGTGCGGATTTGTTAATACAGACAAATAAATATCATAAAAAATCTAATCGTACTTTAATCTTAATCATGCAGCCATTGGAGCTGCGTTGAATACTTCCATTGGAGCTAAAAGATGTAATTTGCGCTGAATGCGTTTGTTGTTGTAGAAGTAGATGTAGCCGTTGATCATGCTTACCACTGCTTTACGGCTGGTGAATTTACGTGTGTAGTAACGTTCGCGCTTCAGCATTCCCCAGAACCCTTCCATCAGACCGTTGTCTGCACAGCAGCCTACACGGGACATGCTGTGAACCAGTCCTGCTTTTTCAACAATCTTATGGAATCCGTTGCTTGTATACTGGAATCCGCGGTCGGTATGAATCATTGGATGTTCTCCAGGATTCTCTTTAAGTGCCTTTTCCATTGTCTCAAAAGCCAGTGCAGTATTGTTCCTGTCGCCGATGACATAAGAGACAATCCGGCGATCATGGCCGTCAATAATCGCGCTTAAATATAACTTGTGCAAAACTCCATCAGCAGTTGTGTACTTGAATTCAGTGACATCCGTCATCCATCTTGCATTGGACACGCCGGCATCAAAGTCACGGTTCAGCAGGTTTTCAAAAATGTACTTTGGATCCTTTGCGTTACGAGTGCAACCATCGGTCTTGTACTTGATCACGGACTTAATATTAAGTATCCGCATGATACGAAGAACCAGACTGTCGCTTACATTTATATTGATGTTGTCATCCTTCTTGATCCAATCGTTAATCCGGCGGTATCCCATATCCGGATATTCCTGATGGGTTTTCATGACCTCCTGTGCGACCTTTTCTCTCAGCAGTTCACGGCCGCTCTTAATATGATTCAGCCATCCGTAATAAGCTGCCCGGGAGACCTTTGAGAGTCGGCAGAGACTTTCTATGGAGATGTTGGTTTCTTCATGGACTTCTTTTATGGCTTTAAAATCTCTGAGAAGGTGAGTAAGGCTGAATCCTTCGAGGAACGCAACCTTTCCTCTATCTCCATCTTTTTTTTAGCAGGGCAATCTCTGCTATAAGATCCTTCTGTTCTTCAAGAAGTCTGGCATTCTCCTGACGCAGCTGTTCTTCTTCGGTCCGGGGCGTTTGGAGCCTGATCGGCTTTCCTCTGTAATCCTCAAGACCAACTTCGCCCATTTCCTTGAACTTTTTTACCCATGTGTAGAGCGTTTGGTAGGACATGTTGTACTTCTTGGCTATCTTGTTATAATCGCATCCACTGGCGATGCACTCCTGAACGATTCTGACTCGCTCTTCCTTGACCGATTGCTGGCGTTTGCCCATAAGATCTCCTCCTTCAGAAACGAGGTCTGTCAACTTATGCTCATTATACGCCTCAATCCATGTTTTAAGGGAGAGTGTGCCGGAAATTCTGTATTTGGCACAGACGGAAAGCATGGAAACACCGCCTTTAAGATATTCCTTTACGGCCTGGATCTTCATCTGATTGGAGTAGTAAGACAAATGCTGCCTGGGCCGCAATCCCTTAAAGCCCTCCTCTTTATACCGGAGGACCCATTTCCTGAATGTTATGCGGCTCATATGAAGATTTTCAGCTGCCTGGGTAATCGTAACACCCTGATAGAGATATGAAGCAATCTGGTCTAACATTTCCTCCGGGGACGCTTTGGTTTTACATGGCATAAGAATGACCTCCTAATATATTTATGATATTATTCTGTCTTTCTTGTTGAATCATACCAAAGGTGGCGCCGGAGGCGACGGATGAGATGTAGTTCCTCAGCCGAAGGCTGGTTTTGTGGTTTTTAGAGGAGGTTCATTTCCCAGCCTGCAAGGCGGCTGTGTGGTTTTACTCGCCTTCCCAGACGGGGAAGGTGCCGGCCTCAGATTCTGATGCCGGCGGATAGGGTTGATTACCACGCAGCAACGCTGCGGTTGTATGGTTTTTCCTCACCATCCGTTTTTCTAATATTCTCCACCCACCCATCTCCCTCTTGCCACTCTATCCCAAATCCTCTATAATTTTGGCATATCTAAAAATCTCGCAAGGGGAAATGGATTTCCCATTGCATCGTCCAAGGAGGCGCCATCTTGAAACAACAAAGTTCTGCAATCTATCTCTTTGCACTCGGGCACCTGTCCGTGGACTGGGCGCAGGGCGCGATTCCTGCGCTGCTGCCATATTTCATCGCGCACTACGGCCTCAATTACCAGTCAGCCGGTGCGCTTATCTTTGCCAATGTTCTTCTGGCATCGATTCTTCAGCCGCTCTTCGGCTACTATTCAGACAAGATTTCCCGTCCCTGGTTCGTTCCCTTAGGGCCCGTCCTCTGCGGACTTGCCGTCACATCGATGGGATCTCTCACGAACTACTACGCCATCTTTGCTGCTGCCATCCTCTGCGGAGTGGGAAGCGCGCTCTTCCATCCAGAAGCTGCCCTCATGGTGAACCGTATCAGCGGTGAAAAGAAGGGGAAAGCCATGGGCACATTCTCCGTCGGAGGAAATGGGGGATTTGCCATCGGACCGATCCTGGCTGGCATCTGCGCTTACCACCTCGGCATTCATTCTCTCGTCATCTTCGGCATCGTGAACCTCTTTGCCGCCGCTCTTCTTTATTCCCGCTCCAGAAAAGTCTTCGCCGACACACGCGTTGCCGACAGGAAGAAAGTATCCTCTGGAGAAACAGGGGAGACGAACGACTGGCCATCCTTTGGTAAACTTTCCGTATGCATCCTGGCCCGCTCCATGGGCTTCACCCTGAGCAACACATTCATCCCGCTTCTCTGGATTGGAGCCCTTGGCGCTACTGCCTCTCAGGGAACGACCGCCCTTTCCATCCTCTTTGGCATCGGCGCCGTCTGCACCTATTTCGGAGGAATGCTCTCTGACCGCCTGGGCTACAGGACCATCATCCGCATCGCATTCTGCATCATGATTCCTGCCTACTTCCTCCTCACGAACACCACGAACCTCTTCCTTGCGACAGCCCTCCTCGTGCCATGCGCCATCTCCGTATTCTCCGGATACAGCCCCATGGTCATCCTGGGACAGACCTATCTTGGAAGAAACGCAGGCTTTGCCTCCGGTGTCACACTCGGACTCTCCACAACATTAGGTGGTATCTTTGCTCCCGTCGTAGGCTGGGCCGCTGACGTTTGGGGTCTCACGACCGCCCTCCAGATTCTCTGGATCGCCGGTATCCTCGGTGCCATCGCCGCATTCACCCTGAAAAATCCGGACATGGAAAAAGTGAAATAAGATTCATATAATAAGTCTCACATAAAAAGAGCTGTAGAAATGACTGACCATTTCAGGCAGCTCTTCTTTCAATTTCAAACATTCCCTTTGCCCAAGTCTCATATCTTTTTCACTCATCATGTTTAACTACAAACGCATAGTTTGGTATAATTGAACCATGTAATAATAGTCGTTTCAGGAGTGTGATAACATGGCTGCCATCAAAGATGAAAAAGAAGACAACAAGACAGGGAAAATGCTGGCCCTCTTTGACATAATGATCCATGGGCATCCCCTTACGAAAGATCAGATTTCCACACGATTTGACGTGAACGCAAGAACCGCGAACCGTTACCTTGCCGCCATCCGCCAATACCTCGAAGAAGCCGAAAAAGATGACGGCCCGAGAAGAGAACTGCGCTACAGCAGAGAAGACAGGACATACCGCATCGTCGAAGTCGAGAACCGCTTCATCTCCAAGAGCGAACTCTTCGCCATCTGCAAAATCCTCTTAGGAGGAAGAACATACAGCAGAAAAGACCTCGAGTCCCTCATGAACCGCCTCCTCCAGTCCGCCGTCCTTCCGGAAGAACAGGAAGAAATCAAAGAATTCGTCAAACGGGAACTCTTCGACTACCTCGACCCATCCCACGGCAAACCCGACATGGACCAGCTCTGGGAAGTCGCACAAGCCATCAAGAAACACCACGTCATCACCTTCGACTACACAAAAATAGGAAGCACCCAGGGCACGCCCCACAGAGCACTGCCCTTAGGCGTCGTCTTCTCCGAATACTACTTCTACGTCATCGCCCTTCCCTTCGGCGACGACCACAAACCCGACCCTTCCGTAGACACCAGGACCTACCGCTTAGACCGCATGTCCGACGTCGAAGAAACAAAAATCAAATGGGACGTCCCATACAACAAACGCTTCAGAGAAGGCGTATTCAAGAACCAGACCCAGTACATGTTTTCCGGCCTCATCCAGCACGTAGCCTTCCTCTACACAGGAAGATCCATAGAAGCCGTCATGGACCGCATCCCCACAGCCAGAAAAGTCCTCCAGGACGATGGCAGCTGGCTCATCACCGCAGAACTAAAAGGCGAAGGCATCCTCATGTGGCTCCTGAGCCAAGGCTCCAGCGTCAACGTCCTCGCCCCGGCCACCCTTAGAGAAAGATGGCTCACCGAAGCCAGAAAAATCTGCGAACAACCCGCAGTAGACCTCAAAAAACTAAAACGCGGACACTAAAAAAGAAAGGAGATGGAGAACCCCGAATTCCCATCTCCTTTTACGTGGAGGGGAGTAAGGAAGGCCGAAAGCACAGCAAAACCAAAGTGCCAAGGTACGCCTTCAACCTTGCTGCTCCCGCAGCGCCGACAAAAGGCCAAGGTACGCTTCTAAATCAATAAGCTCTTTCTTATCACACCTTCACAACCGCCAAGTGTGGCGATTCGGAAAACATGCCAACCGGGAAAGGCGTCCCCGTTAGCGGAAGAAGGGCCGTAGGCCGGTTTTAACCTTGCTCTGGGAGGAGAAGGTGGCGGCGGAGCCGACGGATGAGTTGCATTTCTCAGCCTGTAAGGCGGCTGTATGGTTTTACTTGCCTTCCCAGACGGGGAAGGGGAACCGCTTGCGGTGGATAGGGTTGATTACCAACGGACGGAGTCCGGCTGTCTGGTTTTACTTCTTTTCCTCAGCCGAAGGCTGGTTTAAGGGTGTTGACCTTGCTCCGAAAGGAGAAGTGGTGCGGATTTGTTAATACAGACAAATAAATATCATAAAAAATCTAATCGTACTTTAATCTTAATCATGCAGCCATTGGAGCTGCGTTGAATACTTCCATTGGAGCTAAAAGATGTAATTTGCGCTGAATGCGTTTGTTGTTGTAGAAGTAGATGTAGCCGTTGATCATGCTTACCACTGCTTTACGGCTGGTGAATTTACGTGTGTAGTAACGTTCGCGCTTCAGCATTCCCCAGAACCCTTCCATCAGACCGTTGTCTGCACAGCAGCCTACACGGGACATGCTGTGAACCAGTCCTGCTTTTTCAACAATCTTATGGAATCCGTTGCTTGTATACTGGAATCCGCGGTCGGTATGAATCATTGGATGTTCTCCAGGATTCTCTTTAAGTGCCTTTTCCATTGTCTCAAAAGCCAGTGCAGTATTGTTCCTGTCGCCGATGACATAAGAGACAATCCGGCGATCATGGCCGTCAATAATCGCGCTTAAATATAACTTGTGCAAAACTCCATCAGCAGTTGTGTACTTGAATTCAGTGACATCCGTCATCCATCTTGCATTGGACACGCCGGCATCAAAGTCACGGTTCAGCAGGTTTTCAAAAATGTACTTTGGATCCTTTGCGTTACGAGTGCAACCATCGGTCTTGTACTTGATCACGGACTTAATATTAAGTATCCGCATGATACGAAGAACCAGACTGTCGCTTACATTTATATTGATGTTGTCATCCTTCTTGATCCAATCGTTAATCCGGCGGTATCCCATATCCGGATATTCCTGATGGGTTTTCATGACCTCCTGTGCGACCTTTTCTCTCAGCAGTTCACGGCCGCTCTTAATATGATTCAGCCATCCGTAATAAGCTGCCCGGGAGACCTTTGAGAGTCGGCAGAGACTTTCTATGGAGATGTTGGTTTCTTCATGGACTTCTTTTATGGCTTTAAAATCTCTGAGAAGGTGAGTAAGGCTGAATCCTTCGAGGAACGCAACCTTTCCTCTATCTCCATCTTTTTTTTTAGCAGGGCAATCTCTGCTATAAGATCCTTCTGTTCTTCAAGAAGTCTGGCATTCTCCTGACGCAGCTGTTCTTCTTCGGTCCGGGGTGTTTGGAGCCTGATCGGCTTTCCTCTGTAATCCTCAAGACCAACTTCGCCCATTTCCTTGAACTTTTTTACCCATGTGTAGAGCGTTTGGTAGGACATGTTGTACTTCTTGGCTATCTTGTTATAATCGCATCCACTGGCGATGCACTCCTGAACGATTCTGACTCGCTCTTCCTTGACCGATTGCTGGCGTTTGCCCATAAGATCTCCTCCTTCAGAAACGAGGTCTGTCAACTTATGCTCATTATACGCCTCAATCCATGTTTTAAGGGAGAGTGTGCCGGAAATTCTGTATTTGGCACAGACGGAAAGCATGGAAACACCGCCTTTAAGATATTCCTTTACGGCCTGGATCTTCATCTGATTGGAGTAGTAAGACAAATGCTGCCTGGGCCGCAATCCCTTAAAGCCCTCCTCTTTATACCGGAGGACCCATTTCCTGAATGTTATGCGGCTCATATGAAGATTTTCAGCTGCCTGGGTAATCGTAACACCCTGATAGAGATATGAAGCAATCTGGTCTAACATTTCCTCCGGGGACGCTTTGGTTTTACATGGCATAAGAATGACCTCCTAATATATTTATGATATTATTCTGTCTTTCTTGTTGAATCATACCAAAGGTCCGGTCGGAGATCGGGAATACAGTAGTTCCCAGCCTGCAAGGCGGTTGTATGGTTTTACTCGCCTTCCCAGACGGGGAAGGGGGACCGCTTTGCGGTGGATAGGGTTGATTTCCACGCAGCAGAGCTGCGGTTGTATGGTTTTCATCACCGCTCCCGCAGCTCCGCTAAAAAGCCAAGGTACGCCTTCAGATTAATAAAGATAAGTAAAGAAAGCTCTTTTTTACTACACTTTTACAACCGCCCCAAGGTGCGAAATGGAAAACAAGCCAACCTCATTCCACTCGCAGAACCTTTTTATATAGCTAAGCCCGATGAATAATCAACCCTATCCGAGCGGCATCAGCAACGGGGCCGCCCACCTTCCCCGTCTGGGAAGGCAAGTATCCCACCTCACTCCGTTCGCAGAAATGCAACTCATCCGCCCGACATCAGAATTTGAGGTCGCGCACCTTCTCTTCCAGAGCAAGGTCAAGTGCGACCCCCCCCTCACTCCCCTCGCAGAAATTCAGGATCTTAATCATTTCCTCGAGCGCAGCGAGTTTTCCTGTTTTTCTTCGAACGAAGTTCGTTTTTAATCCCCCCCAGAAAGGAGTCTCTTATGAAGAAGAAAACTTGGGCGAATGTCGTCCTGGCGTCGAGCGCTGTCTTGACGGCGGCGGCCGCTCCTTATAAAGATATCTCCCTTCTGGCAGAGGGGCTTTTCCACTTGGGCTTTGCTGCTACCGTCGGAGGATTTGCCGACTGGTTCGGTGTCGCATCTCTCTTTGGTAAGCCGCTTGGCATCGGGAAGAGGACGGACATCATTGCAAAAGATCGTGACAAGATCATCCGCCTCGCCCGTGAGATGATCACCGAGGAACTCCTGACACGTCAGCGAATCAAGGCACTCGTCGTGAAGAACGTTCCTACCGACGTCCTCTATAAATGGATCCTGTCCCATGAAGCAGGCGTGAAGAATGTCCTTGATGCAGCCGCGCTCCTTTCTCTGAACTCCATCGACAGGGAAGCGCTCTGGCGTTTCCTTTCCGCGAAAGCAGCAGAGTCAGCGGCCTCCACCGACTGGGCTGGGCAGATCGCCCTCGTCCTTGAAGAATTCCGCGCGGGGGAGAAGAGCCGTCCATTGATCGACGTTCTGGCCCGCGAAGCGAAAGCGTTCCTCGAAGATGAATGTACGCAGGATGAAATCAGAAAGATTTACCTCTCTGCCTGGAAAGACTACGAGCAGAATGGATTCCTCCGCGGTCTTCTCCGCTCAAGTGTTCAGGATCAGACAGAAGAAGTGACGACGCTCATCCGGAAAGAACTTTTGAAACTGGCCGATTCCCTGACCGAGAAGGGGAGTCCTGCCCGCCTTTTTATCGACGAAAAATGCGCCAGCCTCATTCGTGCGCTCGAAGACGACAAAGACGTGAAGAAAAAAGTGAACCATTTCGTGACGGAGAAAGCCGCCGTTCTTCTGGCAGGGAAGGGGAAAGAGACAGCTTTCCGCCTCTGGGAAGAAAATAGACCCCTCGCAGCAGAGCACCTTTCGGCCATCGTCCTTTCCATGATCAAGACAGGATTTGCCGACGAAAAGAAACGCCGTGCGTTCGATGCCTTCCTCGTCCGCCTCTTCCTGCCGCTCCTGCCAAAGATTCATGAATCGATCGGGAACGCCGTCACGGAAAAACTTTCCTCAATGGATGGAAGAACCATGGCGGGCCTTGCCAAGGACGCCGTTTCCGAAGATACAGCCGCCATCCGCTTGAACGGATCCCTCTTCGGTGCCATTCTGGGCCTTCTCTTCTTCCTTGTACCCATGATAGGAGGCGGATTATGAAACGATACCAGACAGCCAACCGTCTCTTCCTTGCCTCCGCCATCCTTTTCGGCGCGGCCATCATCCTTCGGGCATGGAGCCCCTGGGCAGGGACCGAAACCGTTTCCATTTTCTACTTCCTCGCGCAGTCCTGCCTCATCGGATGCTGCGCCGACTGGATCGCCGTCGAAGCCCTCTTCCGCAGACGCTTCCATTTGCCGTACCGCCCGCTCATCCCTTCGAACAGGGATGCTGTCATCAGGAAATTAGGAGCCGTCAGCGATACACTCATCGACAAAAGCGGCCTCCTTAAAAGCGCAGCCGGTGGATCCATCATGGAACTCGCCGACCAAGAATTCTTCCATAATGAAAAAGCAAGAGAAGGCGCAGAAAACTTCCTTGCCCGTGAAGGCGTCCGTTTCCTGATCGGACTCATAGAAGAAAATAAAGAAAAGGCCGCAGCCATGGCAGATGGAGAGACAGGAAAACTCATTTCCCTCATCGCAGGAAAGGCAAGAGAAGAAATCCTTGCCAGAATGAGCCGTGAAGAATGGCTCCAGAAATTGCTGTCCTTTGCCGAAGAAGGAGTCAAACAGGAAAGAGCGAAAGAAGCCCTCGCTCAGGCGCTTAAGAAAGCAGGGGAGCAGAAGAAAGAGCAGGCCGGCTTCTTCAAACGCCTCCTCTTCTCCGCCGCCGAATTCACCGGCACCGTCGATTACGAAGAAATGGCAGCCTCCGGCACCGATGCACTTGCCAAAGCCATCGAACGCTGGAAAGACCCTGCCGATCCCTTCCATCAAGCACTTTTGACCCGCTGGGACAAAGCCGTCCATGACTTTGCCGATGATGAAGAAACGAAGAAGGCCCTTGAAGACTTCGGAAAGAGTCTCTTTGAAAAATACCCGGCCGGAGAAAAAGTGAAGACGATGATTGAGAGCCTCCTCTCCGAATGGAACGAAGAAGAAAACGGCAAGACAAAACTGGAGAAAATCCTGAAATCCTACGTGGGGCATGCCATTGACCGCCTCGCGGCCGATCCCGTCCTCCGTTCGCGCATTGATACCGGCGCACAGGACCTCATTTCCGAACTCGCCGATCATGAAAGAACACTTCTGGCGGGTGCTGCCGTCAGCGTCCTTCAGGCACTCTCCAGCGAAGAACTGAACGAATTCATCGAATCCAAAGTCCATACCGACCTCGAAGGCATCCGCATCAATGGCGCCATCACAGGCCTTGCCGCCGGGGGACTCTTCTATTTCCTTTTAGAGTACGCGTATATCCCGTTCATGCACCAGTTCATGTAAGAAAGGAGCGCCATGATCTTAAACACAGGGCAGAGAACCGACATACCAGCCTTCTATTCTGACTGGTTCCTTCGCCGCGTCCGCGAAGGCTCCGTCATGGTGCGGAACCCTTTCAACTACCAGAGAATCACCAGGTACAAAATCGACCCCGAAGTCGTAGACATCATCGCCTTCTGCACCAAGAACCCCGCGCCCATGCTGGGGAAATTGGGGGAACTGGCAGCCTTCCGCCAGTACTGGCACGTCACCATCACGCCCTACGGCAGAGATATAGAACCCAACGTCCCGCCCGTAGAAGAAACCATTTCCTCCTTCAGGAAACTGTCAGGGATAGTAGGAAAAGAAAGAACCGTCTGGCGGTACGATCCCATACTCCTGACAGATACCTTCACACCCGAACGCCACATCCGCGCCTTCAGAGACATGGCTGAGAAACTAGAAGGAAGCACAGAAAACTGCGTCATTTCCTTCATCGACCTATACAAGAAAACCATCCGAAACTTCCCCGAAGCAGAAAGAGTCAGCCACGAAATCCAGTACCACATGGCAGAAAGAATGGCAAAGATAGGAGAGCAGCACGGCATCCAAGTCTCCTCCTGCCTCGAAGACCCGAGACTGGCAAAAGTTGGCATAGACACCAGCGGCTGCATGACAAAAGAAAAACTAGAAAAAGCCTTCGGAATCAAACTCAAGATCCCAAACATCAAAACCCACCAGGCCAGACAAGGCTGCGCCTGCCTCCTCGGAAACGACATAGGCGCCTACACCACCTGCCCGCACCTCTGCAAATACTGCTACGCCAACGAAAGCCCCGAAGCCGTCATCGAAAACAGAAACCACCACGACCCAAGCTCCCCGCTCCTCATAGGCCACGTAGAAAAAGAAGACCAAGTAGTAGAAGCCAGACAAGAAACCTGGATCGATAGAGAGATTAGCCTCTTTTAAAAACAGGCAGGAAAGAGAAAAGGGAAATACAAAAGGAGAATAGGAATGCAAAAAGGAGACCCATCGAAGGCCTCCTTTTTGCTTGCTGCTTTCGCAGCGCAGCAGAAGTGCCAAGGTACGCCTTTGACCTTGCCCTGGAAGGGAAGGTGTCAGCGGAGCTGACGGATGAGTTGCATTTCCTCAGTCGAAGACTGGTAGTATGGTTTTCCATCGAACGAAGTTCGGTTTAAGGGTGTTAACCTTGCTCCGAAGGAGAAGGTGGTGCGGATTTGTTAATACAGACAAATAAATATCATAAAAAATCTAATCGTACTTTAATCTTAATCATGCAGCCATTGGAGCTGCGTTGAATACTTCCATTGGAGCTAAAAGATGTAATTTGCGCTGAATGCGTTTGTTGTTGTAGAAGTAGATGTAGCCGTTGATCATGCTTACCACTGCTTTACGGCTGGTGAATTTACGTGTGTAGTAACGTTCGCGCTTCAGCATTCCCCAGAACCCTTCCATCAGACCGTTGTCTGCACAGCAGCCTACACGGGACATGCTGTGAACCAGTCCTGCTTTTTCAACAATCTTATGGAATCCGTTGCTTGTATACTGGAATCCGCGGTCGGTATGAATCATTGGATGTTCTCCAGGATTCTCTTTAAGTGCCTTTTCCATTGTCTCAAAAGCCAGTGCAGTATTGTTCCTGTCGCCGATGACATAAGAGACAATCCGGCGATCATGGCCGTCAATAATCGCGCTTAAATATAACTTGTGCAAAACTCCATCAGCAGTTGTGTACTTGAATTCAGTGACATCCGTCATCCATCTTGCATTGGACACGCCGGCATCAAAGTCACGGTTCAGCAGGTTTTCAAAAATGTACTTTGGATCCTTTGCGTTACGAGTGCAACCATCGGTCTTGTACTTGATCACGGACTTAATATTAAGTATCCGCATGATACGAAGAACCAGACTGTCGCTTACATTTATATTGATGTTGTCATCCTTCTTGATCCAATCGTTAATCCGGCGGTATCCCATATCCGGATATTCCTGATGGGTTTTCATGACCTCCTGTGCGACCTTTTCTCTCAGCAGTTCACGGCCGCTCTTAATATGATTCAGCCATCCGTAATAAGCTGCCCGGGAGACCTTTGAGAGTCGGCAGAGACTTTCTATGGAGATGTTGGTTTCTTCATGGACTTCTTTTATGGCTTTAAAATCTCTGAGAAGGTGAGTAAGGCTGAATCCTTCGAGGAACGCAACCTTTCCTCTATCTCCATCTTTTTTTTTAGCAGGGCAATCTCTGCTATAAGATCCTTCTGTTCTTCAAGAAGTCTGGCATTCTCCTGACGCAGCTGTTCTTCTTCGGTCCGGGGCGTTTGGAGCCTGATCGGCTTTCCTCTGTAATCCTCAAGACCAACTTCGCCCATTTCCTTGAACTTTTTTACCCATGTGTAGAGCGTTTGGTAGGACATGTTGTACTTCTTGGCTATCTTGTTATAATCGCATCCACTGGCGATGCACTCCTGAACGATTCTGACTCGCTCTTCCTTGACCGATTGCTGGCGTTTGCCCATAAGATCTCCTCCTTCAGAAACGAGGTCTGTCAACTTATGCTCATTATACGCCTCAATCCATGTTTTAAGGGAGAGTGTGCCGGAAATTCTGTATTTGGCACAGACGGAAAGCATGGAAACACCGCCTTTAAGATATTCCTTTACGGCCTGGATCTTCATCTGATTGGAGTAGTAAGACAAATGCTGCCTGGGCCGCAATCCCTTAAAGCCCTCCTCTTTATACCGGAGGACCCATTTCCTGAATGTTATGCGGCTCATATGAAGATTTTCAGCTGCCTGGGTAATCGTAACACCCTGATAGAGATATGAAGCAATCTGGTCTAACATTTCCTCCGGGGACGCTTTGGTTTTACATGGCATAAGAATGACCTCCTAATATATTTATGATATTATTCTGTCTTTCTTGTTGAATCATACCAAGGTGGCGCCGGAGGCGTCGGATGAGATGTAGTTCTACAAAGCGTTAGCTTTGGTTGTTTGGTTTTAACTCCAATCCCGCATCTCCGCTAAAAAGCCAAGGTACGCTTTCATATCAATAAGCTCTTTTAAATAGAACATTACAACCAGACTTGCGTCAGTACGAAATGCAACTCATCCACCGCAAAGCGGTTCCCCTTCTCTTCCAGAGCAAGGTCAAGTGCAAAAGCACTATCTCTTTTCCAAAACGCTCCTCCCTCCACAATATCTAGTTGTAAAATCCTCACCCTGCCACTAAATTTCGTCAACAATGCAGCTCATTTGCGGTAGGAAAGATTTCCTTCAAAAAAGAGTAAAAAATCATCAAAAAACCTGTTGACAGA
>DAJPGA010000001.1:2105000-2250000 GCA_025992895.1 Veillonellaceae bacterium | reverse complement strand
TGAGGTGCAAATGACCTTTGACCCGCAGATGTCCGAATGGAGCAATCCGGCTGTGGTTATGCACAGTCACCCATGCCTCTGAGTATGGGAGGGAACCAGGCGAACTGAAACATCTAAGTAGCCTGAGGAGAAGTAATCAAACGAGATACCCCCAGTAGCGGCGAGCGAACGGGGCAGAAGCCCAAACCGCAGAAGGAAACTTTTACGGGGTTGAGGGCCGTCACACGAACGTGGAATCCAGCTGAAGCTTCTGGGAAGGAGCGCCGCAGGATGTGAAAGCCATGTAAGCGAAAGAGGAAGCGGAACAGACGGTACCAGAGTACCGCGGGACACGAGAAACCCCGTGGGAAGCAGGGGGGACCACCCTCCAAGGCAAAACACAGATATCGACCGATAGCGCATAGTACCATGAGGGAAAGGTGAAAAGCACCCCGGGAGGGGAATGAAAGAGAACCTGAAACCGTATGTTTACAAGCAGTCGGAGACCGTATATATATCAGGTCGACGGCGTGCCTATTGAAGAATGAACCGGCGAGTTATGAGGTCCAGCGAGGTTAAGCAGGAAATGCGGAGCCGAAGCGAAAGCGAGTCTTAATAGGGCGAATAGTTGGACTGCATAGACCCGAAACCACAGTGATCTACCCATGTCCAGGTTGAAGCACAGGTAAAAATGTGTGGAGGACCGAACCTATATCCGTTGAAAAGGGTTAGGATGAGGTGTGGGTAGGGGTGAAATTCCAATCGAACGTGGAGATAGCTGGTTCTCCCCGAAATAGCTTTAGGGCTAGCCTCAGGGTAAAGATTGCAGGCGGTAGAGCACTGATCAGGAGAGGGACCTACCCGGTTACCAAACCCAGTCAAACTACGAATGGCTGCAATTATACCTGGGAGTCAGACTACGACTTATAAGGGCCGTGGTCAAAAGGGAAACAGCCCAGATCATCAGCTAAGGTCCCAAATGCCGTGCTAAGTGGCGAAGGATGTGGCGTTTCATAAACAACCAGGATGTTGGCTCAGAAGCAGCCACCATTTAAAGAGTGCGTAATAGCTCACTGGTCGAGAGACGCTGCGCCGAAAATGTCCGGGGCTCAAGCACGGAACCGAAGCTATGGCATTGCTTAATGCAATGGGTAGGGGAGCGTTCTTATGGGGAAGAAGCATTACCGTAAGGAGATGTGGACACATAAGAAGTGAGAATGCCGGTATGAGTATCGAAAAGAAAGGTGAGAATCCTTTCCACCGAAAGCCCGAGGGTTCCTGAGCAACGATCGTCGTCTCAGGGTAAGTCGGGACCTAAGCCGAGGCACAGACGCATAGGCGATGGACAACAGGTTGAAATTCCTGTACCGGATGGAGTCATTTGAGCAATGGAGTGACGCAGGAGGGCACATGATCGCGCGACTGGAAGAGCGCGTCCAAGTGCGTATGTTGAATCGGAGGCAAATCCCCGATTCTGAAAGCAGAGACATGATGGGGAGTTATAAGCGATTATGACGAACTCATGGATCCCACACTGCCAAGAAAAACTTCTAGCGAGACGAAATCCGCCCGTACCGTAAACCGACACAGGTAGGCGGGGAGAGAATCCTAAGGTGCGCGGGAAAACCCTCGTTAAGGAACTCGGCAAATTGCATCCGTAACTTCGGGAGAAGGATGGCCCTGAGTAGGCGAAGTGCAGAAACGCACGGAACAGAAAAGGGTGGCAGAAAAGAGGCCCAAGCAACTGTTTACCAAAAACACAGGTGCCTGCGAAAGCGAAAGCTGAAGTATAGGTGCTGACGCCTGCCCGGTGCTGGAAGGTTAAGGAGAGAGGTTAGCGCAAGCGAAGCTTTGAACTGAAGCCCCAGTGAACGGCGGCCGTAACTATAACGGTCCTAAGGTAGCGAAATTCCTTGTCGGGTAAGTTCCGACCCGCATGAAAGGCGTAATGATTTGGGCGCTGTCTCAACGAGGGGCCCGGTGAAATTGAAATACCTGTGAAGATGCAGGTTACCCGCGACTGGACAGAAAGACCCCATGGAGCTTTACTGCAGCTTGAGATTGAATCCCGGTGGCAGACGCACAGGATAGGTGGGAGGCTTTGATGTAGTGACTTTGGTTGCTGCGGAGCCAATGTTGGGATACCACCCTTCTGTTGCTGGGATTCTAACGCGAAGATTAACAACCTTGCGGACCATCTCAGGCAGGCGGTTTGACTGGGGCGGTCGCCTCCGAAAGAGTAACGGAGGCGCCCAAAGGTTCCCTCAGGCCGGACAGAAACCGGCCGAAGAGTGCAAAGGCAGAAGGGAGCTTGACTGCGAGACAGACAAGTCGAGCAGAGACGAAAGTCGGGCTTAGTGATCCGGTGGTACTGCGTGGAAAGGCCATCGCTCAACGGATAAAAGCTACCCTGGGGATAACAGGCTAATCTCTCCCAAGAGTTCATATCGACGGGGAGGTTTGGCACCTCGATGTCGGCTCATCACATCCTGGAGCTGGAGTAGGTTCCAAGGGTTGGGCTGTTCGCCCATTAAAGTGGTACGCGAGCTGGGTTCAAAACGTCGTGAGACAGTTTGGTTCATATCCATCGCGGGCGCAAGAAGTTTGAGGGAGGCTGCTCCTAGTACGAGAGGACCGGAGTGGACGGATCGACGGTGTACCAGTTGTCACGCCAATGGCACGGCTGGAAAGCCGCATCCGGAAAGGATAAACGCTGAAAGCATCTAAGCGTGAAGCCCGTCCCAAGATGAGACTTCTCATCAGCAATGAGTAAGACCCCTTAAAGACGATGAGGTTGATAGGCTGTGAGTGGAAGAGCCGCAAGGCTTGGAGCGACGCAGTACTAATAGGTCGAGGTCTTAACTTAAATTTCACAAAAGCACGACCGGCTTGAAAGAGCCTTCGGAACTTCTTCTGTATAGTTTTGAGAGAACAGACTCTCAGATTCAGTGGCGATAGCTGTGAGGATACACCCGTACCCATGCCGAACACGGTAGTTAAGCTCACAAACGCCGAAAGTACTTGGCTGGAAGCGGCCTGGGAGGATAGGAAGCTGCTGATTAAGCGAAAATAGCACTTACTTAGGTAAGTGCTATTTTTATTTATAAAGGTTTCAAACAAATAAGTATTGTGATCTTATTTTTATTCCTTATGAAACCTTGCTCCGGGAGGAGAAGGTGGTGCGGATTTGTTAATACAGACAAATAAATATCATAAAAAATCTAATCGTACTTTAATCTTAATCATGCGGCCATTGGAGCTGCGTTGAATACTTCCATTGGAGCTAAAAGATGTAATTTGCGCTGAATGCGTTTGTTGTTGTAGAAGTAGATGTAGCCGTTGATCATGCTTACCACTGCTTTACGGCTGGTGAATTTACGTGTGTAGTAACGTTCGCGCTTCAGCATTCCCCAGAACCCTTCCATCAGACCGTTGTCTGCACAGCAGCCTACACGGGACATGCTGTGAACCAGTCCTGCTTTTTCAACAATCTTATGGAATCCGTTGCTTGTATACTGGAATCCGCGGTCGGTATGAATCATTGGATGTTCTCCAGGATTCTCTTTAAGTGCCTTTTCCATTGTCTCAAAAGCCAGTGCAGTATTGTTCCTGTCGCCGATGACATAAGAGACAATCCGGCGATCATGGCCGTCAATAATCGCGCTTAAATATAACTTGTGCAAAACTCCATCAGCAGTTGTGTACTTGAATTCAGTGACATCCGTCATCCATCTTGCATTGGACACGCCGGCATCAAAGTCACGGTTCAGCAGGTTTTCAAAAATGTACTTTGGATCCTTTGCGTTACGAGTGCAACCATCGGTCTTGTACTTGATCACGGACTTAATATTAAGTATCCGCATGATACGAAGAACCAGACTGTCGCTTACATTTATATTGATGTTGTCATCCTTCTTGATCCAATCGTTAATCCGGCGGTATCCCATATCCGGATATTCCTGATGGGTTTTCATGACCTCCTGTGCGACCTTTTCTCTCAGCAGTTCACGGCCGCTCTTAATATGATTCAGCCATCCGTAATAAGCTGCCCGGGAGACCTTTGAGAGTCGGCAGAGACTTTCTATGGAGATGTTGGTTTCTTCATGGACTTCTTTTATGGCTTTAAAATCTCTGAGAAGGTGAGTAAGGCTGAATCCTTCGAGGAACGCAACCTTTCCTCTATCTCCATCTTTTTTTTTAGCAGGGCAATCTCTGCTATAAGATCCTTCTGTTCTTCAAGAAGTCTGGCATTCTCCTGACGCAGCTGTTCTTCTTCGGTCCGGGGCGTTTGGAGCCTGATCGGCTTTCCTCTGTAATCCTCAAGACCAACTTCGCCCATTTCCTTGAACTTTTTTACCCATGTGTAGAGCGTTTGGTAGGACATGTTGTACTTCTTGGCTATCTTGTTATAATCGCATCCACTGGCGATGCACTCCTGAACGATTCTGACTCGCTCTTCCTTGACCGATTGCTGGCGTTTGCCCATAAGATCTCCTCCTTCAGAAACGAGGTCTGTCAACTTATGCTCATTATACGCCTCAATCCATGTTTTAAGGGAGAGTGTGCCGGAAATTCTGTATTTGGCACAGACGGAAAGCATGGAAACACCGCCTTTAAGATATTCCTTTACGGCCTGGATCTTCATCTGATTGGAGTAGTAAGACAAATGCTGCCTGGGCCGCAATCCCTTAAAGCCCTCCTCTTTATACCGGAGGACCCATTTCCTGAATGTTATGCGGCTCATATGAAGATTTTCAGCTGCCTGGGTAATCGTAACACCCTGATAGAGATATGAAGCAATCTGGTCTAACATTTCCTCCGGGGACGCTTTGGTTTTACATGGCATAAGAATGACCTCCTAATATATTTATGATATTATTCTGTCTTTCTTGTTGAATCATACCAAGGTGGCGCCGGAGGCGTCGGATGAGATGTAGTTCTACAAAGCGTTAGCTTTGGTTGTTTGGTTTTAACTCCAATCCCGCATCTCCGCTAAAAAGCCAAGGTACGCTTTCATATCAATAAGCTTTTATATAGAAACCGTACAACTGTACCGGACGGTACATACGAGATGAACCTCCTCAGGCGCATGCGCGCCAGCTCCCCCTGCGGGGCGAGCTCTGACACCCTTAAACCAAGGCGTTGCCTTGAGGAAAATCAAAACCACGCGACCTCGCTTCACTCGTCGAAACCTTTTATAAGGACCAATGAATAATCAACCCTATCCGAGCGGCATCAGCAACGGGGCCGCTCACCTTCCCCGTCTGGGAAGGCAAGGTTAACACCACACAACCTCGCTCCGCTCGCAGAAATGCAACTCTCTTCTTAGAAACTGCACTCCTTTCCGCCGCATTTGCGGCACCCTTCCTCTCCGAGGCAGGTCTCAAGAGGAATAAAGAAAAGATTTCCAATCTGATTTGTTTGAAACCTTTCTTAATCTTATCCCTACCATACGCCCTTCTCTTCCAGAGCAAGGTCAAGTGCGAAAGCTTTGACATCGCCTTTTTAACTTTCCCTTCATTTCTTCCTGTAACTTTTCTTTGTTTTTCTGTTACAATATATATGAAAGAGTTTAGATATTTGCTGAATGGGAGCGGGTGATGGTATGGACTTGAAGGTTGTGGTGGATCCTTGGTTTGAGGGGAAGGAGCTGCGGCATTTTGTGCTTGGACATATGCATCTCTCCTCTTCGCTTTGGAAGAAGATCAAGTGGAATGGGACGATCCTGATTAATGGCAGGCAGGTGTTTAATGCACGGACGGCGCTGCATGCAGGGGATGAGATTACTTTGATCTGGTCGGAGGAGAATGATATTCTTCCGGTGGATATTCCTTTGGATATTGTGTATGAGGATCCCTGGCTTCTTGTGGTGAATAAGGGGCCTCATATGATTATTCATCCTACGTCGAAGTCGACGCAGGAGACTTTGGTGAATGCTGTCGCGGGGTATTTCAAGAAGAAGGGCGAGGATGCGGGGATTCATCCTGTGTATCGTCTGGACCGGAATACGACGGGGCTTGTTGTTGTGGCGAAGTCGGCGAATGTGCAGTATGACCTTTCGAAGTCGCATGATTCGATTTATCGTGAGTACCTGGCTCTTGTGAGCGGGGAAATCGAGATGGAGGAGAAGGATAAGGATAAGAAGGTCATTGATGATCCGATCGGGAGGAAGCCCGGGAGCATCGTCGAGTGGATGGTTCGTGACGACGGGAAGCCGGCATGGACGGAGTACATGGTCGTGGCGCACTCGTGGAAGGCGACGCTGGTGCGTGTTCACCTTCTGACGGGAAGGACGCATCAGATCCGCGTTCATTTCTCACATATGCATCATCCTCTCCTTGGGGATGATCTCTATGGAGGCTCGATGGATCTTATCCAGCGCCAGGCGCTCCATGCGTATTCTGTTGAATTTACTCATCCGGTGACGGGAAAGAAAATGAATTTCACAGCTCCTGTTCCTGATGATATGAAATCTTTGATCAAGGATATCTGGCCTGATCTGGATATTTCCAAATTATGAGGTGCTTATGACGATTCAGAAGAAAAACGGAGTTTCATATTTGACCTTTGATGTATTTGAAAACGCGCCCCTTACGGCTGCCGTCTCCTGCAGGGACGGCGGCGTCAGCCAGGGGGTTTTCGCTAGCTTGAACATGGGGCTCCACGTCGGGGATGATCCTTCCCTTGTCGTGGAGAACAGGAAACGTTTCTTTGATGCGCTTGGCGCTGACAGCAGGACGCTCATCAACTGCAGCCAGGTGCACGGGACTCATATAGAAATCGTGGGAAAGAAAGACTGCGGACGCGGGGCGCTCTCCCTTGATGCGGCGATCCCTGATACTGACGGCCTTATAACCAATGAAGCGAACGTTCCGATCACGATGAATTACGCCGACTGCACACCTCTATTCTTCTATGATCCCAAAGGAGTCATTGCTCTTTCCCATGGAGGCTGGCGCGGGACGGCGGGAAATATCGTTGGAAAGACCGTTTCTCTCATGGAAGAGAAATTCGGCTCGAAGAGAGAAGATATCCGCGCTGCGATTGGACCGGCCATTGGTCTCGAATGCTTCGAAGTCGGAGACGACGTCATTGAAGCGATGAAAGACCTCTTTACGGATGAAGAAATGGAAAAGCTAAGCCGCACGAAGGAAAATGGGAAATTTCTCTTCGACCTGCCGGGAGGCAACCACGTTCTCATGAGAAAAGCAGGCATTGCAGAGAATCACATCGAAGACTGCGGGATCTGCACCTTCTGCCATGACGATATCTTCTACTCCTACAGGAAAGCAGGAGGAAAGACTGGACGCCATATGGCCGTCATGATGCTCGAGGATTAAGTTTCAAAAGGAGATGCGCGTATGAGGACAGCAGTCGTCACCGGAGCTTCCTCCGGACTCGGACGGGAATTCGTCAAGCAGCTATCCGAAGAAGGAAAACTGGATGAAATCTGGGTCATTGCCAGAAGAAGAGACAAACTCGAAGAACTCGCCTCTTCCGTCAAGACGCCCCTTCGCATCTTTGCGGCAAGCCTCGATGACGAAGGCCTCTACGGTCTCCTTTCCGTCCTAATGGAAAGAGAAAAGCCTGACATCCACCTCCTCATCAATAACGCAGGAAGAGGCGCCATGACCACCTTTGACGAAGAAAGTACCGAAGACGCCGTCAGCATGATCGGTCTGAACTGCCAGGCTCCCGTAAAAATGATGAAACTCTGCCTTCCCTATATGAAAGAAGGAGCAGGGATAATCAACGTAGCATCCGTAGCAGGCCTTCTGCCGCTGCCGGACCTCGCCGTCTACGGCGCGACAAAAGCCTTCCTCCTCTCCCTCTCCCAAGCAGTCAATGAAGAAATGAAAGAAAGAAACATCCATATCATGGCCCTCTGCCCCTACTGGATCAAAGACACTGAATTCATAGAAAAAGCAGGCGCCCAAGGCCGCGTCTCAGAAAAGGGCATCCTCACCGCCGAAGACACAGTAAAAAAAGCCCTCGAAGACCTAAGACACGGGAAAACAGTCAGTCTCCCAGGGAAAATGGCCAAACTCACAGCCATAGGCACCAGACTCGCCCCGCTAGGGCTCGTATGGAAAATAAGGAAATGGATGAAAGCGTAGGGGAAGGGAAGACACGCCAACCGGGAAAGGCGTCCCGTTAAGGAAAGAGGGGCCGTAGGCCGGTCTTAACCTTGCCCTGGAAGGGAAGGTACCGACGGAGCCGGGGGATGAGTTGCATTTCCCAGGCCATGGGCCGGCTGTGTGGTTTAATCATCCTTGCTCGCCGCGCCCGCAGCATCGCTAAAAAGCCAAGGTACGCTTTCAGTTTAATAAATATGGAAAAGAAGGCTGTTAGGTATTACACCTTCACAACCGCCAAGTATGGCGAATGGGAAAACAAGCCAACCTCGCTTCACTCGCAGAACCTTTTTATAAAAACCGATGAATACTGCACCCCTTTCGTCAGCAACAGTTAAGTGATTGGCTGACCGCTCCTTCCCCGCTGGGGCAGGTCAAAACTTTCCGCATCGACGTGAGCGGCTATTATCAATTACGATGTGTTCTTCCTGACTTTCTTGGAGAAAGCGAAGCCCTCGTTCCACTGGAACGAGGGCGGATTTTATACTATGAGGAGTTCTGCCTATTCTCTTTCTCTATGACTAAACTCCAACAAAAGAATAAATATATGATATACTACCTAAATAAGCCATAAACAACGTGTGGAGACAGGATGGTGATTCTTCACTGTTCTGATCGTTGTTTTGTCGGATAGAATGAGTCGTTTGGAGTGAATGAAATGCAGAAGATTAGAAAAGCAGTGATTCCGGCAGCGGGGTTTGGTACTCGGTTCCTTCCGGAAACGAAGGCGATGCCGAAGGAGATGCTTCCGATCGTAGATAAGCCTACAATCCAGTATATTGTCGAGGAAATCGAAGCGAGCGGGATTGAACAGATCCTGATCATTTCAGGACATGCGAAGAGAGCTATCGAAGATCATTTCGATTCGTCTCCAGAGCTGGAGCAGCATCTGTATGAATCTGGAAAGATGGATCTTCTGAAAGAGATTCGTCACGTGGCTTCTGTCAAAGTGCATTATACCCGCCAGCAGTACATGAGAGGTCTTGGAGATGCCATTCTCTGTGCTAAGGAATTCATGGACGGAGAACCATTTGGCGTCATCCTTGGCGATGATGTCGTATATAATGGCGATGGAAAGCCGGCTCTGAAGCAGCTGATGGACCAGTATGAAAAGACGGGCGGAGCTGTCATTGGATGCCAGCTCGTAAGAGAAGACCAGGTCTCCTCCTATGGAATCATTGATGGCGTAAAAACGGAAGATCCGGACTTGGTCAAAGTTCTGGACATGATAGAAAAACCTTCTATCGAAGAAGCCCCCAGCCGCTTTGCAGCGCTTGGACGCTACGTCATCACTCCGGAAATATTCAAGATCCTTGAACAAACGAAACCAGGGAAAGGCGGAGAAATCCAGCTTACCGATGCCCTTCGCGTCATGGCAAGAAATGGAAACGTTTATGCCTATAACTTCAAAGGAAAACGCTACGACACAGGCAATAAGCTTGGTTATCTCAAAGCCATGGTAGAATTTGCTCTTAGAAGAGAGGATATTGGACCAGGATTCAGAGAATACCTGAAGACATTGGAACTGTGATAAAAGAGACGTTTCTTGTTTGGAAGAGCAACAAAAAGGGCTATGACAAATTCCGCAGAAATGCTGTTTTTCCTTTTTTCGAACGAAGTTCGGCTTAAGGGTGTCAGAGCTCGCCCCGTAGGGGGAGCTGGCGCGTATGCGCCTGAGGAGGTTCATTTCCTTCGAGCGCATCGAGGTTTTTGGTGTCTAGACAAAGCTTATACACCAGTGTTAGATAATCCTTTAATCGAATCTGCCGATACAAAAGGAGCCGTGGCGAAATGATTGCACATTTCGTCACGGCTCTTTTTATTTTCTTGCTTATTATCCCATCGTATTCTTTCCAAATACTGGGTGTGTGGTTGGTTTGAGGCTTCTTTTTTCTATGACTTCCAAAGCTCGTTCCATTCCTACGTCGTCCCTTCTGCCGTTATCTTCATAGACGAGCATGGGTTCTTCTGTGTCGACTTCGCTCCCGGGGAGGTAGACGTATTCTTTTGTGACGTTGTCTCCATAGATATAGCCTGCCAGGAGTTTACTCTCTGTCGTTTTTCTCAGCATGGAAATCCTCCAGGTCATAAAGAAGATGAGGCTTGAAGTCCAGATAGTCGGCCGAGGTGAGATGGAGGCGGATGCCTTCGAGCTCATCGGGTAGGTTTTGGAAATTCATGGCTCCGTGGATATGGCCGTAGACGCAGTCGGTGACGTGGTACTTGGTCATGAGCTGCAGCATATGGGTCGGATTTCTGAGTTCATCGAAAGGCGGATAGTGAAGGACGGCGATGATTCTTTCCGGATTCATCTTGCTGGCCAGCTCCAGGGAGCGTTCCAGTCTTCCTTCTTCCCGTAAAATGATCGGCTTATCGGCCTCTGTCAGCTTTCTGGACGTTTCTGCAATCCAGCCTCTTGTGCCGGCGATGGCTATCGGTCCGACAGAGAGGGCGGAGTTATGGATAAATTCAAAAGCGCCGTCTGTCATGCGGGTCATTTTTGTGACGGTATCCCACCAGTAGTCATGGTTGCCGCGGACGATGATCTTTCTTCCCGGAAGGCTTCCCAGCATCTTCAGGTCGGAAATAGCATCCTGGATATGAAGAGCCCATGACAAATCGCCCGCCATGATGACCGTGTCTTCAGGATGGATCGTTTCCATCCATGCATGGATGATCTTCTCCCTGTGATTGTTCCAGGCAGGTCCGAAGATGTCCATCGGTTTTGTCGGCGGGTCTCCTGAGAGGTGGAAGTCACTGAAAGCATATAATTTCATCAGTGTCATTCTCCAAAATACTTTTCGGTATGAAGCATTTCCATCATGCGCTTCTGGCTTTCCGGATCCATGACATGGGTGATATGGTAGCCCATGTAGAGAGGACTTGCCGTGTAGCGCGGGAAAATCTTCGCCCGGATATGTTTGAAATGGTAAAAGAAAATGTTGTAGCTCGTGCAGGGGAGAGGGAAGTCATTCAGGACATAGCGGGCCAGTGTCTGGATCGTGTCAGCGAATTTTTCCGGTGAAGCATCCTTCTTCAGAGTGACGTTCATTTCTCCCATGCCGCTGATCGGATAGTCCGATACGGTGGCGTAGCAGTCGTCATCTTCATGGATGACGGGACCTAGGAAATTCTCCCGGTCGATGTTGTCCTTGTAGTCATACGTATCAAGACCGATGATCTGGGAATGAGGATGGCGCTGCGAGCCGCCTGAACCAGGGCCGTAGTTGCGGAAATAAAGGACGGATTTGAAACGCTTGTCCGTCTCCATCTTTTCCCAGCGTTCAAGGCCAAAGGAAATGACTTCATGCAGCTTTTCCTTACTGTACGTCGTCAGTTCTGCATCATGGTCAGAAGTCTCTACAATGACCGTCGGATATGTTCCTTCGAAAACAGGGAACTTGTTCATCAGCCAGATGATATCATCCTTCTTGTCGAGGATGTTTGTTAAAGTTTCAGGATGGCAGAAAGGGCAGATTTTCTGCGTCGAAGAATGCGGCTTCTTGCCTCCGATTGAAAGGTTGAAAATGATAGGTGTATTCATGGTAGATTCCTCAGCTTTCACTTCAATTATAACACAGAGACTTTCCTTATCTTGAGATAAATATGATTTGTGTTATGAATGGAAAACGAGGTTATCGCATAAGAAAAAGAATCCTATAGCAAAAATAAAGAAGAAAAATTTTACTTCTTTAAATAGCATTTATACATTGTTATTTAAAGCATGGAAACGTATAATAAAAGCGTATGTATCGCTATTTTTCATGACGATTTCGGTGAGGAATCATATAAGGAAAAGAAGGAGGCCGGAGGATTTCATGAAAGAATCCAAAGGCAGTTTTTATTATTGAAAGAGAAAGACAGGAATTAGTCATTAAAAGGAGCATCTCCATGAAATATGATTATTTGATCGTTGGATCCGGACTCTTTGGTGCTGTATTTGCCAGAGAGGCAGTCAAGGCGGGTAAGAAAGTGCTGATCGTTGAAAAGCGTCCAAACATTGCGGGGAATGTCTATACCGAAGATAAGGAAGGCATTCATGTCCATGTTTACGGCGCTCATATTTTCCATACGAACGACAAGAAAGTCTGGGATTATGTCAATCAGTATGCTGTATTCAACCGCTTCACAAATTCTCCGGTGGCAAATTATCATGGAGAGCTTTACTCCCTTCCTTTCAATATGTACACCTTCAATAAGATGTGGGGTGTTGTGACGCCGGAGGAAGCAGCTGCCAAGATCGGAGAACAAAGAAAAGCAGCCGGTATTACGAATCCGAAGAATCTGGAAGAACAGGCCATCAGCCTTGTTGGGACAGATATTTATGAAAAGCTGATCAAAGGGTATACGGAAAAACAGTGGGGCAGAGCCTGCACGGAACTTCCATCCTTTATTATCAAAAGACTTCCTGTCCGCCTGACTTTCGACAATAATTATTTCAATGCTCTTTACCAGGGGATTCCGATCGGCGGATATACAAAAATGGTCGAGAATATGCTGGAAGGCATTGAAGTCCGTCTGAATACAGATTATTTGGAACATAAGGAAGAGCTCGATGCTCTGGCGGACCGCGTCGTCTATACGGGTCCGATTGATGCATACTTCGGTTATGACTTAGGACCTTTGGAATACAGAAGTGTCTGCTTTGAGGTAGAAACACTGAATAAGCCGAATTTCCAGGGAAATGCAGCCGTGAACTATACGGATAGGGAAACTCCTTGGACAAGAATTATTGAGCATAAATGGTTCCAGTTCGGTAAGGATGATGAAGGGCATGACCTTCCAAAGACAGTTATTTCCAGAGAATACAGCTCCGAATGGAAACCCGGTGATGAACCGTACTATCCGGTCAATGATGCAAAGAATGGTGCTCTCTACCAGCAATATGCGGAAAAGGTAAAAAAGGAAAGCAAGGTCATTTTCGGCGGACGTCTCGGAGAATACAAGTATTACGACATGGATCAGGTCATTGCGGATGCACTTCGCGTGGCTGAAAAAGAAATTTAAAGGCGGGGGATATGATGGCAATCTTATTGGCAGGCGGAGCCGGCTATATCGGCTCTCATACGGCAGTGGCACTTCTGGAAGCAGGTTATGATGTCGTGATTGCAGACGACTACAGCAACAGCTCACCTGAGGCTGTCAATCGCATCGAGAAAATCACGGGGAAGAAAGTCAAGGCCTATGAAGTGGATGTAAAAAATAAAGATGGTATGAGAAAGGTTTTCGCTGAAGATCCGATCGAATGCGTTATCCACTTTGCAGGTCTCAAGGCCGTCGGAGAATCCGTCAGCCAGCCGATCCGTTATTACAGAAATAATATCGATACGACACTGACACTTCTGGAATGCATGCAGGAAGCAAACGTCCATCAGTTTGTATTCTCTTCTTCCGCTACCGTGTATGGAGAAGAAAATCCGATTCCCTATAAAGAAACAATGAAACGAGGAAGCTGCTCCAATCCGTATGGTTGGACAAAAGTCATGATGGAGCAGATCTTGGAAGATGCCGCCAAGGCTGATCCAGGTCTCAGCGTCGTCCTTCTTCGTTACTTCAATCCGATCGGTGCTCATGAAAGCGGTCTCATCGGAGAGGATCCGCAGGGCATTCCGAATAACCTCATGCCATACATTGCTCAGGTCGCTGTAGGACGCAGAGATCACCTGACCGTCTTTGGCGGAGACTATCCGACACCGGACGGCACCTGCAGGCGTGACTATATCCATGTCATGGATCTGGCGGACGGTCATGTCAGCGCTGCAGGCTTTGCCGCTGAAAATAAAGGCGTCAATATTTTCAACCTTGGTACAGGGACGCCATACAGCGTTCTGGATATTATCCATGCTTTCGAAGATGCATCCGGCGTCAAGATCAAGTATGAAATCGGACAAAGAAGGGCCGGCGACCTTCCTGAATTCTGGGCAGACTCTTCCAAAGCACAGGAGGTTCTTGCATGGAAAGCAAGACGTTCTCTCGAGGATATGTGCCGTGATACCTGGAACTGGCAGAAGAAAAATCCGAATGGATATAAGGGATAAAGAAGGAATATGGATATTAAGATTTTAGTTGCAGCGCATAAGAAATACTGGATGCCGGAGGATTCCGTCTATTTGCCGCTTCGGGTCGGAGCAGAGGGAAAAGAAGATCTGGGATATACGCCGGATAATACGGGAGACAATATTTCCATCAAGAATCCTGAATTCTGTGAACTGACCGGTCTTTACTGGGCATGGAAGAATCTTTCCTGCGATTATATCGGCCTTTGCCATTACAGACGTTACTTTGGAAAGAAGACACATTCCGATGATATTGAAAAGAAAAAACAGGCTATTTTTCATAGAGAGGACTATGAGAAACTCCTGAAAAAATATGATGTCATTCTTCCAAAGAAGAGAAACTATTATATTGAAACCGTCCGCAGCCAGTATGAGCATGCCCACTATAAAAAAGATCTCGATATAACAGAAAAAATCATAGCGGAGAAGTATCCGGAATATAGTGCTGATTTCACCAAAGTCATGAACCGAAGAAAACTTCATATCCTGAACATGTTCGTCATGAAGAAAGAAATCTTTGACGAATATGCAGCGTGGCTCTTTGATATCCTTTTCGAACTGGAAAAGAGAACAGATATGACAGGCTATGATACGTATGAAAGACGACTTTACGGCTTCATGTCCGAGCGCCTCTTTAACGTCTGGCTTGAACATAAGCAGCTCAGAGAATGTGAAGTTTCCGTGGTATTTCTGGAACATATTGATTGGGTGAAAAAGGGGACTGCTTTCCTGAAAAGGAAATTGGTGGGGAGATAAAGAATGCAAAAACCAGTTCGTATTCTTCAAGCGACCGTCAGCAATGATGGGGGCGGGCTTACCGGTTATATATGTAATAATTACAGATTCATTGATAAAAATCGTGTTCAATTCGATTTCATTACTTATGAGAATCAATTGGATTTTGAACAAGAATTTTTAGATATGGGAGCGAAATTCTTTAGACTGCCCCATCCTACGCATTTTTTAGAATATACGAATATATTAAAATCACTTAAGGAAGAAAATAATTATACGGCGATTCATTTTAATATGTCATATGCAAATATAGTTCCTATAATTGCTGCTAGAAGAGCTGGGTTTAAACGTATTATTGTGCATTCTCATAGTACAGATATTGATGAAAAACGTTCTAACATGAGAAGAGCAAAACAAATGGCGCATCGAGTGTGGAAACAATGGCTGCCATCACTAGCTACAGATTATTGGGCTTGCTCAGAGCTTGCTGCCAAATGGATGTTTCCAGATTCTCTATTGAAAGGCCAAAAAGTAATTATTGCCAAAAATGCTATTGATTCCAGTCGATATCGATACAACGAAAAGGTCAGAGCAGAAATGCGAAAGAATCTTGGCTTAGCTGATTCTACGATATGTGTTGGACATATAGGACGTTTTTCATACCAGAAAAATCAGAGCTTTGTAATAGATATATTTAATGAATTGGTAAAATGCCATTCGGATGCATGCTTGCTATTGATAGGCGGAAAGCAGAATGGAGAGTCTTTCTTTAATGAAGTTAAAGAAAAAATAGCTCAATTTAATCTAGAAAAGAAAGTTAAAATCTTGGGCGTCAGACATGATGTGCCCCAATTAATGCAGGCAATGGATGTATTTATTTTACCATCTAGATTCGAGGGGATGGGCAACGTTGGAATTGAGGCGCAAGCAGCTGGATTACCTTCTCTATTTTCTATAGTCATTCCAAAAGAAATGGAGATAACACAAAAGTGTTATTTTATGGATGTGTCGTTGATGGCTAAGGAATGGGCAAAAAAGATTCTTGAAGTTTCAAAAGACGAACGCTCTGATACTTGGCAAGAATTTATTTCATCTGGATATGAAATTACTGATGAAATAGAAAAGGTAACCAATTGTTATGAATTGATGGGATACACGGTAGATGAGTAGAAAAATTCTAATTGAGATGAAGCATGGCCTGGGGGATTGTGTGTGCATGCTTCCAGTTCTTACCGCAATAAGGCGTAAATATCCAGATGCATATATAGCCATAATTGTAAATGGAGAAAATAATAAAGAAATTTTTGAACGAAGCGGAGCTTATGTTAATCGGTATTATTATCTAAGTCTTAAGGGACGCCCGATATGGGAGACAATCAAGACAGTGATCCAAATGAAAGTGAAACATTTTGATACCGGGATTCTTGCTACCATGACTCCAAAGGATAAAGGAATCAAGCTGTTCAAATTTTTAAGAATTAAGAACTTGTATGGGGAACAGTATCAGGGGTTGAATTGGCCCGATTTGGATAATACAGTCCATTTTGTGGATCGCAACTTGAATATGATTAAGGGGTTAGTTGGGGACGTAATTGATCGGCAACCGCATTTGCTGTCAAATTCTGAAGAGACAAGGAGACTAAATAAAAAACTGCATATAAAAAACAAGAAGATTATAGTCAATATTGGCGGCGGAGATAAGAATTATCATAATGGAAAGTACGTTTTTACCCGCTGCTGGGTTCCTGAATATATGGTTGAGTTAGTAGACAAACTTTCGAATCTTCCTTATGATATTTGTCTCTTAGGGGGACCGCTTGAAAAAGAGTTTCTGCCATTATATGCAGATGTCCTAAAAAAAGATAATGTTTTTGATTGTGTTGCAAAAACGAATGTATCAGAAAGTATAGACTTCATTGCAGATGCTGTGCTTAGCGTTGGTGTTGATACTGGAATGCAGCATATTGCCGATGCTTTGGGAGTACAGACACTTTCTATATTTGGACCGACCAATCCTAAAACTCATGGAGCGTATTCAGCCAAAGCCCATTTTGTAGAAAGTGATGAATCTACGCCAGATAAATATTGTTTTGAGACAGAACTTTATTATGATGCGCCTATCAAAGAATGCATGAAGAAAGTGACACCTGATATGGTCTATGAAAAGGTACTGCATATTACTAATAGAGTTTAATAAGTGGTATTGATATTAAAACAAATAATTCCATGAGGCAAGAGGATAAGATGACAGTCAATAAAGATATAGCACTTGTATTAACCGGAACTATAGTTCCGACGACCAGATATTCAAAATACAGGGATTGGAAAGTACGTAGATTGGAATACCTGAAAGCATTAAATTATTACAGCCAGTATGGAAAGATTTATTTCCTTGAAAATTCTGGATATGATATTGAATCAGATGAGGCTTTTACAAGTATTCCCAATGTTAATTACCGAAAATTTCCGAGAGATGAAAATGATAGGCATGCGATTGGGTATCAAGAATTTAAGATGCTTGACGATTGGATACTGAATGAAAAAAATCCTCCACAAAGCTGGATAAAATTAAGTGGAAGATATATCATAGAAAATTTCCCTGAAATTCTTGAACAGGTGCGACAGACTGATAAAAATCTGCTGATGGATATAAATGTTGATAAGAAGTGGGCCGATACCTACTTGTTTTATATAACATCAAACTTTTATAAAGAGCATTTCCTGCATAAGTATGTTTATTGTACCCCCTACTTGTGCATAGAAGAGATATTATACAAATATCTTTTGTATTATAGATTATTTAGAGAGGTAAACTTTTTCTTATCGGAACCTATTTACGCAGTGGTTTCATCAAATGGAAGAAAAAGTAATCATGGAAAAAGCCCTATGGATAGAATGTATCGTAACATTTGGAGGAAAATTAACTTCAAGATTTATCCTTCACGATTGGTTTTCTTTCCGCCGTTTTATGCTACTGTGCATAAGATTCGAAGAGCTATTGAAATTAAATTTATGGATGGTTGATTTATATTGGAATATTTCTGATATTAGTAGTTAATACATCAAACCTAGAGAATTAATTTTATTTCAGCAGATGTCTATAGTATAGAAGAATGGAGAGAGTCATGGAAGACAGATTTATAAGAGGGATTATATCCTCCTTATATCGTAAAGGCATTATTATTTTGCTTTGTGGTGCAATCGGAGGGGGGGCATTAATAGCGGAGAAATGGTATACTACAGATTTTGTAGTCATGACAGATGACTGTTATACTACGGATATTATTAAGTTTACAGATCCGGAAGCTGTTAATGTTTTTAACGAATTCAAATATGATACGTTGATGAAAACAACTGATAATCTATCCAGTTTTATAAAGGATCTTGATGGGCCCAGTGGGGTAAACATGTCAAGATTTAATGCAAACTGGGAAAGGATGACATTGAAGGATAAAATCGACTGGTTGAATAAAAATATTCATATAATATCATTGCAGAATGGAGTATATGAAATCGTATTTGATTATTCGGCATCCACACCTAAAAATTTGTCTTATTTAAAAGATAATAATGATAAGGTAATCAATATTTTTGAAAATCAATCTGAGAGATTAGTTAGGGAAGTTAAGCCGAATGCAAATATTGATTCAGTCAGCCGTTCAAATGTATATCCGCAGCAGGTAGAGCTTCCAAAGGAGAAGACCTTAATAAAATATGGAATTATAGGCGTTGTCCTAGGAATGATGCTTGCCTCATTGGCTATAATTATTAAATTTGTAGGAGAGCGCAAATGATCGGATATGGATCCGCATTTGGAATAACGTTGTTCTGCTTGATTATATTACTAGCACTCACGTTTGTTATTTCAGAATATGATATTATGCATCCAATGGTTATTATGACAACTACAATGACTATTAGTCTAGCTCTTGCTTATTCTAAAGCGGAAGCTTGGCATCTGCATTTTAGCATTTCTGCAGGTTTAGTGTTATTGACTTCACTATTGGTCTTTTGTATTGGATGCTTATGGGGGGATTGGTACCTTAAGGGGAATACTCATTCTCAAAGTGTAGGACTGAGGCCGATTAAAAGACCATTGATGATGTCTTGGATTATTTTGGGCGCGGGAATTTGTATAATGATCGTTTTAGCCATAGTTCAATTTTATACAGTCTATGAAACGGCTCTCAAGTTGGGGAACACAGGGGGATATGCCACTATGATTGGCACCGTGAGATCGGCACAAGAACATGGCGGAGGGAAAATATTTTCTCGCTGGTATACATATAGGGAGATTTTTGCCTCATCTTTTACATATGTTTCTCTTTACGTTTTTGCCTATAATTGCTTTTATGTCGGTGGACAATCAATCCTGAAAAATCTAAAATACCTGAGTACTATTGTTTTTTATATGCCATTTTTAATCCTATCAGGTGGGAGACTGGGATTGTTAGTTCTAATAGTTTATTGTGCAATTACGGGAGTAATTTTATATCAGAAGAATAATAATTTTAATTTCAATTCCAAGAAAAAAACAATTTTCATACTTGTTGGTGCAGGAATACTATTTATTTTCTTTTTCCTTGGGTTTGGTTTGTTCACTGGTAAAGTAACAATTGGTGGAAGAAGCCCAGTTGATATTATTGCCCACTATGGGGGGCTCTCAATGCCAGCCTTTTCCGTATATCTTGATTCGGTGCATCTAGAAGTGCCCTCAGTTGGGAATAGCACCCTTACGGATTTTACAAGAAAATTGAACTACTTAGGTTTTAATCTTGCCCCCAGTACAACCTTTCTTAAGTTTACTCAGTTTTATGGTATTGACACTAATGTTTATACGGCGATGAGGAGATACATAGATGATTATGGTTTCGTGGGAATGTATATAATAATGTGCCTGATGGGAATGGCCTATACTTCGTTTTATGATATTATCAAATTTAGAGCAAAAAACTCTGTGTGGATTGCTATATATGCTTTAACAGTGTTACCTCTGTTTATTTCAACTAATGATGATATATTTTTGAGCCGTAATCTTGATTTTGCCCTTTATTATAATTTAGGGCTAGTCTATCTAATGCATAGATTCTGTCTCAATGAGGGTATTTAACTTAGGTTTGGCAGATATTTGAATTTCCCATGGAGGGCCTAATTGGTAATATCTTTAAGATCTTGAGTTGTATGTGTTCCACAGGTCTATTCTTCCATGGAATCATAATAAAATATTTTTATCTGGAATAGACGCATAAAACTTTGATTAGAAAGTATGAAGATGAATGTAAAATTGATTAATAGTTAATTGATTTATAATTTATGAAAATACGAGTGACAGAGTTGTTAAATTTAATGAAGTAATTCCAATATTGAGAGTGAAACATTGTCAATTTAACTTGACTACACGGAGGGGGTAAATTTGCAAAAGTACGAAGTTATTAAAAACATATCCTATTCCCTTTCTGCCAATGTGGTCTCCCTTTTGGTATCTGTGTTTATGGTCATGTTCGTTCCAAAGTTTTTATCGGTGGATGAATATGGGTTGTGGCAACTGTTTCTCTTTTATTTCTCCTATTTAGGCTTTTTACACTTGGGATGGGAAGATGGCATCTATCTCCGCTATGCAGGAAAGGACTTTAAGGATTTAAATGTCAAAGTTATGTCGGGGCAATTTTACAGTATATTTCTGTTGCAAATTGTCCTGGCGCTACTTGTTACGTTAGGCGGTAGATTTTTGGTAGGGGATCCCGTCAAGCGGTTGGCGTTGTTCTGCGCTATCTGGTTGGCGCCAATCGTAAACTTCAATAATCTTTGCAATTTCATCATGCAGATTACGAACCGCATCAAGGACTACGCCAAAATGCTTTTTACAGAACAAATCGTGTTCTTTTTTGGTGTGTTGCTGGTTATTACATTAGGAAGTGCTCGCTTCATTAACATGTATTATGCCAAGCTCCTGTCTGTTTCAGCGGTTTTTTGTATAGGTGCATATACTTGTCGTACGTTGTTGAAACCGGATTTTGATACATTGCCCCGGATACTGGCAGAAGCAAGGATCAATATTTCTGTCGGAAGTAAACTTATGTTTGCCAACATTGCTGGAATGTTGATTGTAGGTGTTATCAGGTATGGTATCTCTATTGGCTGGGATGTAGCGACATTTGGAAGGGTGTCATTAACTTTAGGGATTTCAAATTTTCTTATGGTTTTTATAACTTCTGTGAGCGTTGTCTTTTTCCCTATTATTAAGAGCATGGATGATGAGAAGCGCTCTGAGATGTATATAAAAATTCGTGATGCGCTTACGGTCATTTTATTTGCGGCCTTGATTGGATATTATCCACTGAGATTTATCCTTGGGTGGTGGCTGCCAAAGTATGAGGATAGCTTGATTTATATGAGCATTCTTTTCCCCGTATGTTTATTTGAAAGTAAAATGAGTTTGTTGGCAAATAGCTACTTAAAAAGCATGAGAGAAGAGGTTCTAATATTTCAGATCAATGCTGTGAGTGTAATTACATCAATTATTTTGACTGTAATTACTGTTGGGATTCTACATGATTTAGATGCTGCTGTTCTATCGATTGTTATTGTCAGTGCTTTTCGGTGTACTTTTGCAGAATACTTTATGGAGGGATTGTTGCATATATCACTAACGAAAGAAATAATCACAGACTTTCTTATGGCAGGCGTATTTATGATAACTGGGTGGTTCCTGAATAATTGGCTTTGTACGGTCATTTATGCGGTTGCTTATACGGTATTTCTATTTATTTATAGGAACAGAGTGAAGAATATAGTTTCTTTTGTAAGGAGTTAATATGAAAGGTATTATTTTAGCAGGTGGCAGTGGGACACGTTTGTATCCGCTGACAATGGTTACGTCGAAGCAGCTGCTTCCTATTTATGATAAACCTATGATTTTTTATCCACTGTCCACGCTGATGCTGGCAGGAATCAAGGATATCTTAATTATTTCTACGCCAACGGATCTTCCGAATTTCGAAAGACTTCTGGGAGATGGATCTCGCTATGGGATTCATTTGTCGTATAAAGTGCAGCCATCGCCGGATGGACTGGCTCAGGCTTTTATTCTGGGCGAGGAATTCATTGCTGGGGATTCCTGTGCAATGATACTTGGAGATAATATTTTCTATGGTGCAGGTCTTACCAAGTATTTGAAAGCGGCAGCGGAGAATAAGGTTGGTGCGACGGTCTTTGGATACTACGTCGATGATCCGGAACGTTTTGGCGTCATTGAGTTTGATAAAGATGGAAAGGCAATGTCCATTGAAGAAAAGCCCGCACAGCCAAAATCTAATTATGCGGTAACCGGCCTTTATTTCTATGATAATCATGTCTGCGAATATGCAAAGCAGGTCAAACCCTCAGCCAGAGGGGAATTGGAAATTACAGATCTCAATAAAATATATCTGGAAAAGGGCAATTTGAATGTTGTCACTTTAGGTCGCGGTTATGCCTGGCTGGATACGGGAACAATGGAATCTCTTTATTCTGCTTCAGAGTTTGTACGTGCTGTTGAAACACGTTCCGGCATTCATATTTCCATGCCCGAGGAAATTGCTTATGCAAATGGTTGGATAAATAAAGAATCACTAAAGGAAAGTGCCAAAAAGTATGGCAAATCGCCATATGGACAGTACTTGCAAAAGGTAGTTGAAGGGAAAGTCCTCTTTGATTAAATCGGAAAAGAAGGAGATTACAATATGAAAATCATCGTAACCGGAGGAGCCGGTTTTATCGGAGGAAACTTCGTTCATTATATGCTGCGGGAACATCCTAATGATCAGATTATCTGCCTGGATAAGCTGACATATGCTGGAAATCTTTCAACATTGGCAGACGTCATGGATCATCCGAATTTTCAGTTTGTGAAAATGGATATTTGTGACCGTGATGGCGTTTATGGACTCTTTGAAAAAGAGAAGCCTGATGTCGTCATTAATTTTGCTGCAGAAAGTCATGTTGACCGTTCCATTGAAAATCCGGAAATTTTCCTTCAGACGAATATTATTGGAACATCCGTCTTGATGGATGCCTGCAGAAAGTATGGTATTCAGAGGTATCATCAGGTTTCGACAGATGAGGTGTATGGGGATCTTCCTCTGAATCGGCCTGATCTTTTCTTTACAGAAGAAACTCCTATTCATACATCAAGCCCTTACAGCAGTTCCAAGGCAGGAGCAGACCTTCTTGTCATGGCCTATCACAGGACATACGGACTTCCTGTCACGATTTCCCGTTGCTCGAATAACTATGGCCCTTATCATTTTCCGGAAAAACTGATTCCTCTGATAATTATCAATGCGCTCCATGACAAGCCTCTTCCAGTTTACGGAGATGGTTTGAATGTCCGTGACTGGCTCTATGTCGAAGATCACTGCCGTGCCATTGACCTCATTATCCATAAAGGGAAAGTCGGGGAAATCTATAATGTCGGCGGTCATAATGAAATGAGAAATATAGACATCGTCAAACTGATCTGCAAGGAGCTTGGAAAACCAGAGAGTTTGATTACCCATGTGACGGATCGAAAAGGACATGATAGAAGATATGCCATCGATCCTGAAAAGATTCACAGAGAACTTGGCTGGCTTCCAGAAACAAAATTTGCGGATGGCATCAAGAAGACGATTCAGTGGTACCTGACGCATCAGAAATGGTGGGAGGACATTATTTCTGGAGAATACCAGAATTATTATCAGAAGATGTATGGAAACAGATAAGGGGCGCAGCATGAAGATACTGGTAACGGGGGTTAATGGTCAGCTTGGGCATGATGCAGCTCTTGAACTGGTTCATCGCGGACATGAAGTCGTTTTGACCGGGACGAAGCCAGCTTATCATGGTTCTAAAGGGGAAGTGCAGTCTCTGCCCTACCGCATGATGGATATCACGGACAAAAAGCAGGTTGATGCAGTTATATCAGAGATCAAGCCGGATGCTGTCATTCACTGCGCTGCCTGGACCGCGGTAGATGCTGCAGAAGATCCGGAAAACCTTGCAACAGTGAAAGCTGTCAATGTGGATGGTACCCGCTATATAGCAGGAGCATGCAAAAAGATTGATGCCTCCATGATGTATATCAGCACAGACTATGTCTTTAACGGACAGGGAATGGAACCGTGGAAGCCGGACTGTGAAGACTATGCACCGCTTAATGTTTATGGGGAGACAAAGCTTGCCGGGGAGAAAGCGGTTGAAGAGACGCTTTCCCGGTATTTCATTGTCCGCATTGCCTGGGTCTTTGGAGTGAATGGAAATAACTTCGTTAAGACAATGCTGAAATTAGGAGAAACGCATAAAGAACTCCGGGTTGTCAATGATCAGATCGGAACTCCAACGTATACAAAAGACCTGGCAAGACTTCTGGCGGATATGATTGTGACAGAGAAATATGGGAAATATCACGCGACCAATGAGGGCGGGTATATTTCCTGGTATGATTTCGCCTGTGAAATTTTCCGTCAGGCAGGACTTTCAGTTAAAGTCACACCTGTGACAACAGAAGAATATGGTGTAACAAAGGCAGTCAGACCATTTAATTCAAGACTTGATAAAAGCAAGCTGGTAGAAAATGGATTCCAGCCGCTCCCTGATTGGAAAGATGCACTCAGCAGATATCTTGAAGAATTAAAAAAGTAGAAATTCTTTATTGGGAATATAGAGAGGAATCTAAATATGGGGCAGATTAAAGTTTCAAAGAATGTAGGCGGAATTGAAGGGCTTTGTGTCATTGAGCCGGCAGTTCACGGGGACGAACGCGGTTATTTTATGGAAACATATAATCAGCATGACATGGAAGAAGCTGGTTTCCACATCAATTTCGTTCAGGATAATCAGAGCAAATCGACAAGGGGCGTACTTCGCGGGCTGCATTTTCAGAAACATTTTCCGCAGTGCAAACTCGTCAGAGCTGTACGTGGAAGTGTCTTCGATGTAGCAGTCGATCTTCGCAAGGATTCTTCCACATATGGGAAATGGTATGGCATTGAGCTGACGGAAGAGAATAAAAAGCAGTTCCTGATTCCAGAAGGATTTGCTCATGGATTTCTTGTCCTTAGTGATGAGGCGGAATTCTGCTACAAGGTTAATGATTTCTGGCATCCGAATGATGAAGGCGGCGTTGCCTGGAACGATCCTGAAATCGGAATCAAATGGCCGCATCTGACTGGTGATTATAAGGGAAGCCCCTCAGCAGAAGGATATGCCCTAGATGATGACACGGAACTGATTCTTAGTGATAAAGACCAGAAGTGGCTGGGAATTAAGGATACATTTAAGTTCTAATTAATAAAAGATGGGAACCAAAAAAGAATCTATTTATTTGAAGATTTATAGCAATGTCCTATATATTATGCTAATATAATATTGCTCATAGATTTCTACCCCAATATCTGTTCAGGCAGATGGAAATCTATGAGCTTTTAATTTTCTGGTTTCCCGTTTATCTACGAGGGAGGATTTGCTAAGCACGGCGGAAAGATTCTTTTCAAATATTTTCAAAAAAGGTGTTGACAGGCATCTTCCTATCATGTAATATAATGCCAAGATAACTCTTTAACGAGATAAAGAATTAAAGAAGGCTAAGGGAGAGATGACCATGAATATTAAAAAAATTCTTGCAGCAGGGGTTCTGGCACTGGGTGCTATTGGTTTGATGGCTGGATGCGGCGGAGCTCAGAAGTCTGCCGGAAGCGCTGCTAAGTCAGCGGCTGCAGGCGCTAAGCCGACAAAGATTGTAGCAGGTATGGATGATACCTTCGCTCCGATGGGATTCCGTGATGACAGCGGTAAGATTGTAGGCTTCGATATTGATATGGCCAATGCTGTATCCAAGGAAATCGGTGTTCCGATTGAATTCAAGCCGATTGACTGGGCTTCCAAGGAAACGGAACTGAATTCCGGTAAGATTGATGCCATCTGGAATGGCTTCACGATGACTCCGGAAAGACAGAAGAAACTCGGCTTCACAAAGCCATACATGGATAACACACAGGTCTATGTCGTTCTAGCTGACAGCCCGATCAAGACACAGGCTGAACTGAAAGGAAAGAAACTGGATATCCAGGAAGCTTCCACCGCTGAAGCTGCTCTGAATAAGGATCCGGCTCTGAAGAATTCCTTCTCTGAAGTCAAGGCTTATCCTGATCTTGCTTCCTGCTTCATGGATCTGGAATCTGGACGCTGCGATGCCATTCTTGCTGACTCTGTCCTGATTGAATACTACATGACCAAGAAACCTGGAACATTCAGAGAACTGGATGGCGTTGTTTCCAAAGATACATTTGCTATCGGCGTCAAGAAAGACAACCAGGCTCTGATCGATCTTCTGAATGAAGGCATTGAAAAGGTAAAGGCAAGCGGCGAAGCTGCTAAAATTTCCGAAAAATGGTTCGGCAAAGATGTGATTCTGAAATAATTTCCCTTTAGGGACGAGCGAAGAGGCAGAGCGGGAGGTTTCCTGTTCTGCCTTGCTTCGTTCCTGTCCAGTCAGTATGTAAATTTTGTTACTCTATCTTGTTAAAAGGATGAAGTCAGTGTATGATATTCATACATGATCAAAAACGGCACTGCCGTATATTCCGGAATGTAAGGAGCCGATGATGGATTATATCATTCACATTTTGCCAAATATGATTCAAGGTCTGGGCGTTTCTGCCAAGATTTTCCTTTTTACCATAGTGCTGTCACTACCAATCGGTGTGCTGCTGGCTATGGTCCGCATTTCGAAGGTGGGACTTTTCCGCCGTCTGGCCGCTATGTACATCTATGTCATGAGAGGCACGCCTCTGATGCTGCAGATTATGTTCATTTACTATGGCCTTCCTTTGATGCTGGATATCCAGATCAATGATTTTCCGGCAGCCATCCTGGCTTTCGTAGCAAACTATGCTGCGTACTTTGCTGAAATCTTCAGAGGCGGCATCCAGTCAATCAGTAAGGGCCAGTATGAAGGCGCCAAGGTTCTTGGCTTTACGTATAAGCAGACGATGTGGCACATCATCCTTCCGCAGGTCGTCAAGCGCGTCATCCCGCCTCTTGGCAATGAAACCATCACACTCCTGAAGGATACCTCTCTCGTTTACATCCTCGCTATGAACGACCTAATGCGTGTTACCCGTGCTTTCGTTCAGCGTGACTTCGATACGACGCCGTTCCTCGTGGCAGCTGTTTTCTATCTGCTCTGCACGGCTATCCTGACAAAGATTCTGGCATATATTGAAAAACGCTATGCCGTTTATGAAGATTGATGAGGTACTGCGATGAGTTTTATTGAAATGAAAGATATCGTGAAGATTTATGGCAAACTCACCATTCTTCATAAGGTTAATATGAGTCTTGAAAAAGGAGAAGTCATCTCCATCATCGGACCTTCCGGCGCCGGCAAGAGTACACTCCTTCGCTGTCTGAATCATCTTGAAACGATCCAGGGAGGTTCCATCCTCGTCGATGGGGATTATCTTGCGGAAGAAAGGAATGGAGAAGTCGTTTACGCCAATGAACAGAAGTCCAAGGAAATCTTGGGAAAGATGGGTATGGTATTCCAGTCCTTCAACCTTTTCCCTCATATGACAGTCCTGGATAATATTATGGCCGCTCCCATCTACGTCAAGGGCATGAAGAAAGAAGAAGTTCTTCCTATTGCGGAGAACCTTCTTGATAAAGTAGGTCTTCTGAATAAAAAAAACATGTATCCTGGAAGCCTTTCCGGCGGTCAGAAACAGCGAGTTGCTATCGCAAGAGCCCTTGCCATGAATCCGGAAATCATGCTTTTTGACGAACCGACATCCGCTCTCGATCCTGAACTGACAGGCGAAGTCCTGAAAACCATCCAGCAGCTGGCTGACGAAAACATGACCATGGTCATCGTCACCCATGAAATGGCCTTCGCCAAATCCGTCTCCGACAGAATCCTCTTCATGGTAGACGGAAGAGTAGAAGAAGAAGGCACCAGCGAGCAAGTCTTCGAACACCCAAAGAGCGAAAGAACAAAAGCATTCCTAAAATCTATACTGAAATAAAGAATGAGGTCTCAAGTGAGGCCTCATTTTAATATTTATAGAAATAATTTTATGTTCGGATACCAGAAAATATCATTAGGAAAAATCAATTACTGCAGAAATACATATAATTTATTTTTATATGCTGATATAGGGGTGTAACAATTCTAATTCTATTTGCTAATTCGATGACAAATGGATGAATAGAATAGTATAATAAAGTATACGTTTACGTTAATTTTGATATAAATTATTTAAGTATTTCTTGATTAGAAGCAAAATATTTTATCATCTCTGAAAAATATGAATAAATGATAGAGGAGTGTTTAAAATGAAGATTGTGATTCTTGCAGGTGGTGGTGGAAGCCGGCTTTTTCCGTTAAGTCGTACTTGTTACCCAAAACAATTTCTGCATATTGCTGGGGAAAAATCATTTCTTGCACAAACAATTGAAAGATATCGGAAATTGGTAGATGCTAAAGATATTCTTATTGTCACAAATGATCAGTATTACTTTCAGGTACAAGCGGAGCTAAGTTCCATCGGCGCAGAGGATGCTCACATTATTATGGAACCAGTGGGAAGAAACACAGCACCGGCGATTGCTCTTGCAATGGAGTATTGTAAAGAAAAACTGGGTAGCACAAAGGATGATATTATCTTTATCAGTCCATCTGATCACGTTATTCGCCCTGTAGACGCATTCTGCCAAGTTATTAAAGAGAGTGAACGAGTGGCAGTGAAGGGCTTTATTGTTACTTTAGGAATTACACCGACTAAACCAGAAACCGGATATGGATATATTGAAGCGGGAGAAGGATTGGTATGATTCAACAAGAAAGACAGAATAATATCATAAATATATTAGGAGGTCATTCTTATGCCATGTAAAACCAAAGCGTCCCCGGAGGAAATGTTAGACCAGATTGCTTCATATCTCTATCAGGGTGTTACGATTACCCAGGCAGCTGAAAATCTTCATATGAGCCGCATAACATTCAGGAAATGGGTCCTCCGGTATAAAGAGGAGGGCTTTAAGGGATTGCGGCCCAGGCAGCATTTGTCTTACTACTCCAATCAGATGAAGATCCAGGCCGTAAAGGAATATCTTAAAGGCGGTGTTTCCATGCTTTCCGTCTGTGCCAAATACAGAATTTCCGGCACACTCTCCCTTAAAACATGGATTGAGGCGTATAATGAGCATAAGTTGACAGACCTCGTTTCTGAAGGAGGAGATCTTATGGGCAAACGCCAGCAATCGGTCAAGGAAGAGCGAGTCAGAATCGTTCAGGAGTGCATCGCCAGTGGATGCGATTATAACAAGATAGCCAAGAAGTACAACATGTCCTACCAAACGCTCTACACATGGGTAAAAAAGTTCAAGGAAATGGGCGAAGTTGGTCTTGAGGATTACAGAGGAAAGCCGATCAGGCTCCAAACGCCCCGGACCGAAGAAGAACAGCTGCGTCAGGAGAATGCCAGACTTCTTGAAGAACAGAAGGATCTTATAGCAGAGATTGCCCTGCTAAAAAAAAAGATGGAGATAGAGGAAAGGTTGCGTTCCTCGAAGGATTCAGCCTTACTCACCTTCTCAGAGATTTTAAAGCCATAAAAGAAGTCCATGAAGAAACCAACATCTCCATAGAAAGTCTCTGCCGACTCTCAAAGGTCTCCCGGGCAGCTTATTACGGATGGCTGAATCATATTAAGAGCGGCCGTGAACTGCTGAGAGAAAAGGTCGCACAGGAGGTCATGAAAACCCATCAGGAATATCCGGATATGGGATACCGCCGGATTAACGATTGGATCAAGAAGGATGACAACATCAATATAAATGTAAGCGACAGTCTGGTTCTTCGTATCATGCGGATACTTAATATTAAGTCCGTGATCAAGTACAAGACCGATGGTTGCACTCGTAACGCAAAGGATCCAAAGTACATTTTTGAAAACCTGCTGAACCGTGACTTTGATGCCGGCGTGTCCAATGCAAGATGGATGACGGATGTCACTGAATTCAAGTACACAACTGCTGATGGAGTTTTGCACAAGTTATATTTAAGCGCGATTATTGACGGCCATGATCGCCGGATTGTCTCTTATGTCATCGGCGACAGGAACAATACTGCACTGGCTTTTGAGACAATGGAAAAGGCACTTAAAGAGAATCCTGGAGAACATCCAATGATTCATACCGACCGCGGATTCCAGTATACAAGCAACGGATTCCATAAGATTGTTGAAAAAGCAGGACTGGTTCACAGCATGTCCCGTGTAGGCTGCTGTGCAGACAACGGTCTGATGGAAGGGTTCTGGGGAATGCTGAAGCGCGAACGTTACTACACACGTAAATTCACCAGCCGTAAAGCAGTGGTAAGCATGATCAACGGCTACATCTACTTCTACAACAACAAACGCATTCAGCGCAAATTACATCTTTTAGCTCCAATGGAAGTATTCAACGCAGCTCCAATGGCTGCATGATTAAGATTAAAGTACGATTAGATTTTTTATGATATTTATTTGTCTGTATTAACAAATCCGCACCAGATCTATTGGTGCAGCTAAGAAGGTTAGTGCATTTAAAGAGAAGCCCGATTTAGAGACAGCTGTCAATTATCTAAAGCAGGGAAATTATTACTGGAACAGTGGGATGTTTATGTTCTCAATAGGTTTGATGGAAGCAGAATTAACCAATTATGCCCCTGAAATAGAAAGTATTTCAGAAAAAGGCCTTGAAGAGACATTGAACCATTTCTCTGAAATGCCGGATATATCGATTGACTATGCGGTGGCCGAGAAATCTGATAGAATTGCGGTTATTCCCATGAAATCCATTTATTGGAATGACATTGGAAGTTTCGATTCTATATCTGAAATGCTGGAAGATGAAGAAGGAAATGTTCTTCAAGGGGATATAGTAACAGAAGACTGCAAACAAACAATGATCCTTGGTGACAAGAGGCTTATCACGGGGATTGGGCTGGAAAATCTTATGATTGTCGATACGCCTGATGTTCTTTTAGTTGCACGAAAGGGTGAATCGCAAAAGGTTAAAGATCTGGTCAATGAACTGAAACGCAAAAAGAGAACAGAGGTATCTGAAAATGTAACAATGTATCGTCCATGGGGGAGTTATACGATACTTTCCGAAGGGGATGGATATAAAGTAAAGAAAATCTCAATCAAGCCAGGAGGAAGCCTGAGTCTCCAGATGCATTATCATCGCAGCGGACATTGGACTGTCATTCATGGTACCGGGCAATTAACACTAGATGATAAGACGGTTATTTTCAGAGAAAATGAAAGTACTTATATCCCAATTGGAACCAGGCATCGTTTATCGAACCCCGGGAAAATTCCTCTCGAAATCATAGAGGTGCAGAATGGGAAATACCTTGGAGAAGATGATATTGTACGGTTTGATGATAAATATGGAAGAGTGAAAAAATGAGAATTGGAGTAAACTTTGCGTCTGTTAACAGTATTAATGATTTAAATAGTGGAATTGGATTATTCATTAAACAGTTAATAGATGGGCTTATTGAGAACAATGCGAAAGAATTAGTGATTTTAACTTCTCGAAAAATGCATGACTATATATCTTCACTATATAAATATAATAATATTCAGTTCGAGATAGTTCCCGCAATATGTGAGGAAATGCCTATTATTTCCAAACTAAGTCGAGAGTTTTACTTTTTACCTAAGATTTTGGAACAACTTCATTTAGATGTATATATAGTACCTTATACGAAGGTTTCAACCGCAACGTGTGCAGAGGCTCAAAATGTTTTGGTAGTGCATGATCTTCCTTTTAATTGGCATCCAGAGGCTTTTAGTTGCTTAAGAAGAAATATCATGAAAAAACGTATTGGCTATTCGCTAAGTAAGGCGGATGCAATTGTAGCTATATCTAAATTCGTAAAAGAGGACATCAAGAACACATACAAAGATATTAAGGAAGAACGACTGCATATCATAGGAAATCCGGTTGAAGTTTCTGCTATACCTGAGCATGTGAAGAAAAGAAAAATAATTTTGTCTGTCAATAGCTTTTTCCCTTGGAAAAATCAAATTACATTAGTTAAAGCATTTGACAGATTGAAAGATAAAATAGAACATGATCTTGTTTTAATCGGATATGGGGATCCTACTGTACTAAAGCAATATATTCAAGAAAGAGGTCTTGATAATAGAATAAAAATATTACAACACATAAGTGATGAAGAACTGTATAAATATTATTCAATGGCAGAGTTGTTCGTAAATACATCAATGTTTGAGGGATTTGGCAGGGGGAATATAGAGGCAGGATTAATGAAAGCTCCGGTTCTTAGCAGCGAAGGGATGTGTTTGAAAGATGTAAGCTTTGGGTTGTTGAGATATTATGCACCTGCAGATGATGCAGATGCATTAGCAAAAGCTATTGAACACTATTTTGAAAATCCAGCTTCTAAAGAAGAATTGGATGCTACTGCGGAAAAGTTTGCCTCGGAATATAGTAGTTCTCACATAGCTAGTGAATACCTGAAAATAATAAATGGTCTGTATAATAGCAGATTAAGTAGTGATGAGTAGTTTCAGACATTTTGCCTCTTTAAGTGGAAAAATTCCTGATAATATACAAATGCCTCTTATGATTAAGAGGGAAATTATCAACGTGTGAGTAATCAGTTTTTTACAGTCAGTGAGTGATATGAATTACTCACGAGCAAGTCTTCGAACACCCAAAGAGTGAGAGAACAAAAGCATTCCTGAAATCTATACTGAAATAAAAATGATTGAACCACAGCCGCACTCGAAAGAGTGCGGCTTTTGCATGGAGCATTCTTCCCCGCTGGGGCAGGTCAAAACCTTCCGCACTCATTCTTGTCGATATTATCAAAGTAGATCTAATTCAATCTCCTTTTATTTCACTTTTCAGAATGACAGTATGGTGAAGTGCATTTATAATAAATACATGACTTATGAAAATAGTTTATTGATTGATTAGGAAGTGTTTATAGGAGCGCTTATCCTGATTTGGAAATATAGGAGAATGGCCATGCAGTTGTTATCATTGGTGGTGCCTTGTTTTAATGAGGAGGCTACGATTCAGACTTTTTATGATGAAGTCATACGGTATGAGGATGAGATCGATGCGGAGCTGGAGTTCTGTTTTATTGATGACGGAAGTACGGACCGGACCATAGAGATTTTTCGTGATCTTCATAGGAAGGATTCCCGGGTTCATTATGTTTCTTTTTCCAGAAACTTCGGAAAAGAAGCAGGACTTTATGCAGGGCTTTCTATGGCTAAGGGGGATTACGTGGCGACGATGGATGTGGATCTTCAGGACCCTCCAGCCCTTCTTCCGGATATGTGGCGGCTCTTGCATGATCCAATCGAGGATTATGACTGCGTAGCGACGAAGAGAACAACCAGGAAGGGAGAGCCTGCTATCCGCTCTTTCTTTGCCAGGCAATTTTATAAGATCATCAATAAACTTTCTAAAACGCAGATTGTCGATGGAGCAAGAGACTTTCGTATGATGTCTCGCCAGATGGTGAATGCTATCGTGTCGGACGGGGAATATAACCGCTTTTCTAAAGGGATCTTCAGTTGGGTTGGCTTTAAGACGAAATGGCTTTCCTATGAGAATATTGAAAGAAGCGCTGGCCATACGAAATGGTCTTTTTGGAAGCTTTTCCAATATTCGGTTGATGGGATTCTTGCTTATACAACGATTCCTCTGTACCTGTCGTCTGTCCTTGGAATCGCTATGTGCGGGGTATCTTTCCTGGCGCTTATTCTGATTTTCATTCGCGCATTGATTGAAGGCGATCCAGTGGCAGGTTGGCCATCTCTTGTCTGCATTATTACGCTCCTTGGTGGTCTTGTCCTCATGAGTCTTGGTGTCATTGGACTTTATATTGCAAAGATTTATCTGGAAACAAAGAAGAGGCAGCTCTATATCGTGAGAGAGGAAGACTAGAGGCTTATATAATTTTTAGTGTGTAGTTTTAGCATAATGCTATGTTATTTTGGCTATGATATACTTATAATTGTTATATTTGTATTTTAAAACGAAACAAATTTGATCTGGGGGATCATATGGATTCAAAAGTTCAGTGTGGTATGGAATCAGTAAAATTAGGTAAACAGACAGGAAGCATCTTTATCCAGGGACTTCTTTTCATGGCAGGAGATTATATGGCTCTTGTTTTGGCAGGTGTTTTATCGCTTTTTATTAGAAATGAGCTAATAACAAGAACGGTATTCCATGTATCGCCTGCTTATCTTTATGTATGGGTGCCTTTAGTATTCATGGCGTTTATTTTTTATGAGGGTCTTTATTCATGGAGATACCTGACGTATGAAATAACGAAAAAGCTGATTTTTGCTTCTTTGGGCGGTATAGTCTTTGCTGTCGTTCTTATGTTCTTTACACACGTTTCCGGAGATGTTTCCCGTTTATTCGTCATCCTTTATGGAGTTCTTGCATATAGCCTTCTCTGCGTTATTCGTGTCATCATAAGCAAAATGATGAAGAAGATGAGTTTCTTCCAGACGCCTGTCCTTATTGTCGGAGCGGGGGAAACAGCAGATGTTGTCGTCCAGGAACTTGAAAAAGATGCAGGGATGCGTTACCGTATCGTAGGCTTTTTGGAAGATCATACGCCGAAAACGGAGTATGTAAAATCACATCCCATTCTCGGCGGTTTTGATGATCTGGAGAAGGTTGTCCAGAATACAGGCGTCAAATCTGTACTGATAGCTGCACCGGGGCTCCCTCAGAATCAGCTTTCCGATTTGATTTTCCGTGCACAGTCCATTACGGAAAGTATCGGTGTCGTTCCGAATCTTGTCGGTGTCCCGATGACTAACGTCAGCGTAGAGTCTTTCTTCGACCAGAAGGTCATGGTTCTTCGAATTAAGAATAACTTGGCACTTCGTTCTAACCAATTGATTAAAAGAGTGCTGGATGTAGTTCTTTCTATTATTGGCATCATTGTGCTTTTGCCTGTTTTAGCAGGTATTGCCATAGCGGTCAAAATAGATTCTAAAGGGCCTGCTGTTTATAGAAGCCAGCGAGTGGGAAAGAATCATAAAGCAATCAGTGTCTATAAATTCCGCAGTATGGTCGTCAATGCAGATGAGGTTCTTCAGAAAGTTCTGGCAGAAAATCCGGAAGCGAGAAAAGAGTTTAATGAATACTATAAGTTAAAAGACGATCCCCGCATCACAAAAATCGGAAATTTCCTTCGCAAGACAAGTCTTGATGAACTGCCTCAGCTTATCAATGTCATCAAAGGTGATATGAGTCTTGTAGGGCCAAGACCCATCACGGAAAAAGAAGTTCCTCGATATGAGCAGTATATTGCGGAATATTATATGGTTCGTCCAGGCATTACAGGGCTCTGGCAGGTCAGCGGCAGAAGCGATATCAGCTATCCCGAACGAGTCCAAATGGACGTTTGGTACGTCCATAACTGGGAACCGTGGCTTGATATCGTCCTTCTTTGGAGAACAGTAGGAATCGTATTAAAAGGGAAGGGAGCGTATTAAAACGGAGGATATTTTGACGATATAATCAGAGGCTCTTTTGAGAAAATTTGTTCTAGGCAAGCAATTAAGGGGAAGGAATTCATTGATGGAGTGTGTAAAGGCGATATTTAGAATTGATCCGAGGCGAATTGCTTGGGAAGATGTGGCCAAGGGGATAGCAATTATCTTGGTCATTATTGGGCATACAGTGCCATTCGGAAGTAATTCACGCAACATAATCTTTTCTTTTCATATGCCTCTATTTTTCTTGTTGTCAGGTTATACTCTCAAGATTGCAGAAACAAGGGGAGATTTCAAAAGACATTTTATTAAGGGATTGAGGCACCTAATTATACCAAGCATAATTGTTATATTAATTAATTTATGTTTTGAATTCATATGGGGGGGGAACATTAGTGCAGAGGCTCTTGCAACAGATGCTTTTAATACAGCCGAAAAACTTTGGTGGGCATCTGGTGTAACAGTAAAAACGCACCCGGGAATCGGCGCGGTATGGTTTTTGGTTTCTCTATTTTGGGCAAAAGTAATTATTGATATCATTCATGTCTTATTTCCGGGGAAATATGCTAGGTATTTATGCCTATCATTGGGGCTTCTTGGAATAGCACTTGGCTTAAAGGGGAAATGGCTTCCTCAAAATATGGATGTAACATTTGTCGCTGTTCTTTTCATTTATTTAGGATATCTATGGAGAGAGAATGTTGATTTCTTTGAAAAATGGGAAACTCCGCTCTTTCTTTTCGCAGCTATTTTCTGGGTCACTTGTATTCATTTGCACTTTTATATAGAGATGGCTACTAGGCAATACCCTTTCATCTTATTGACTGTTATTGAGGCTGTTTGTGGCTCTTTTGTGGTATGCTGTATTTCTAAAGGGCTTGCTGCAAATTTTTTCGTTAGAATGACAACTCAGATTTTGGGGATTCATTCCCTCTTAATTTTCTTATTCCATTATTTAGACTGGATAGTTCGCAAATTCTGGCAGACTAATCATGTATGGCAGACTTCATTTAGACGTGTGATCATTGTTCTTGCTGCTTCATTTATATTCCTTGCAATAAGGACATTTATCACTGAAATGAGGAAGAAGTATGGAGAAAATGACGTGATTAGTGAAAGGTAATATAATATTAAGGTAATATAATATTTTGGACAGGTGAGTGTTAAGCAATATTTATTGAAATATAAGTAAGATTAGGAAAAAAGAAGTCCATCTTCAAATGAAGTCTGAAGGTGGACTTCTTTTTTTGATGGCTTAATCCTTGTTTCAAGGAATAAGAAATAAAAAGATGATAGAATAATTGTATAAGCTTGTTCTGCGCGGATTTTATGTGGGTCAAAGAATACGAGTTTTGATGATTAGGAAGGAGGACGTAAATGTTTCCTATGTCCGGGAGAACTATGTGTTATTTGTTAGATACTTAATTCTTTGGATTTTTTGCTTAGAGCTTTGATGGTGGGCGACCAGATGAATTTTATAGAGCAGGATTTCAGCAGAAGTGTCATTGTCTCTATGCTTAAGTAGTTTTTATTTGTCATAAACTAAAGGAATTTCAGATGCTGCTTTGTAAAACATGATTGTATAAATGTTGGGTATCTTCAGTGTTAGCATTTGGTAGGTATAGTATTGATAGATGATTCGGTGTTAAGGAGAAATAATTATGACGAAGAGGAATAGTAAGAATCATTCAAGTAATGAAACGGAAGAATTATTAACTATCCCATTAAATCAATCAGAACGAAGGATATTTCTTGATGATCAAATTTCTTTTAAACCTGTTAATTTTATATATGGCCCTAATGGTACAGGGAAAAGTACACTTGCTGAATATATTAAGTGTTATTTTGATAATCCTGATGGTTCTAATTGTCGTATATTTGACGGTTATGAAGGGATTCTGGGGGATAACCAAAAATTAAATGCAGTTGTTCTTGGTGAAGAAAATACTGAAATCGATAAAAAGGTTGAGTTACTCAACTCAGAAATACAAAATCTACAAAAGAAAATAGAAGAGATTAACAGAGCCATAGTTGATCCAAGAGATGGGAGCCAAAACTTATGGACTGAATGGAATGATGCAAACAATGATGTTGAGCGGAAGGAGCGTAATATCGATAAAATCTACACTGAATCAGCTAAATCTATCAAGGAACTTGATAACCCTCGTATCGCATCACTCATATATAACAAAAAAGATTTTGAAAAAGATATTAAACGTGCTGCACATTTAAGTGATGACGAGAAAAAGCAATATCAGGAAACCGCGAAGACAGGAAAACGACAGGCTTCAGAGATAATTCAAATTTCTATAAATGGAAAAGAGCTGCTTGACAAAGTTAATAAACTTAGGGAAAAATTTGTGCAAGAGCAGATAGTGATTCAAAGAATCGATTGTAGTGAAAAAAGAGAATTTGCAAGGAAAGGACTAGAATTACATAAGGCGGGAGATGTTTGTGCCTTTTGTGGGCATGTAATTGAAGAAGCGACAATAGGTGAGTTAAAAAGTTATTTTGATGCGGATGATGTAAGGGCATTTCAGGCTGAAATAAGCGGGATTGAGAATGATATTAATCGGAAAATCAAGGTATTGGAGCAAATACAGGTTAAAAGCCAAGAGTTCTATCCAAAGTATAGTAATGAAGCATTGAGACTATGTAATGCAATTAACACTCTGGTAAAAGAGTATGAAAATTTTTTGGAGAACTTGCGGGCAGGAGTTCAGGAAAAAGAACGAGATATCTATAAACCAATGATTGACATCGATGCTGGCATTCCCAGTGATTTAACGAATCTCGTGAAAAGATATAATAGCTTAGTAAGAGAAAATAATGCTTCTGACCTTAACAAGGATATCGAGCTGGCAAAAGAAAAATTAAGATTAGATTACGTTTATGACAAATTAAAGGAGTCTCATTATAAAGAAAAAGAGGAAGAGCTTAATATTGCGAGAGCCTTAAGGGAGGAAAAGCATAAGCCGATAGAAAAGAAGAAGAAAGAGAGGGACGAATTAGAAAAGAAGATAGAACAAAAGGAGGATGATATCAAAAATTTAGAAGCTAAAACGAAAAATGAGAAAATATTAGCAGAGCATATCAATAAAAAGCTTTCAACCATAGTTAATTTCGAATTGGTGCATATTGAAGATCAATCTGTTGCAAATGGGGAAGGCTATTATAATATTCGTGATAAAAGTACTAATGTAATTCGTGATATAACACAGTTATCCACAGGAGAACATAATGTAATTGCTATTTTATATTTTATTGAAGAACTCAGAAATATTATTAAAGATAATATTAACCAAAAGAGGGTTATTGTTTTCGATGATCCTGTAACTTCGAACGATGATTTCTTTCAGTTCCTGATTATGGAAGAACTTAACTCATTGATTGGATTCATAAAAGCCCAAGAATCCAAAGATGTGCTAGTTGTAATGACACATAATGCACATTTTTACATTGATTTGAATTATGGATATAGAGGCTATGGAAGCAGGCAAAGGATAAGGTTCTTACCAGGTACTGAAGGTACAACCATAAAAATTATAAAAAAACCTGATGATGATATTAGGACCAATTATGATGCACTATGGGGGGATTTTCGCTTTTTATGTGAAACGTTGCCTGATAATAAGAGTTATCTTTTGATGAATATAGCTCGATGTATAATAGAAACTTATACTAACTTTAATCGGATTAAAGAGGAAGATTTCTTGGAGAAAGTGGATGGATTGAAAAAAATGTTGAATGTTAATTCACATTCGCGGAATGACATTTTTATGGATTCAGGACTTTATACAATAGAAAATATTAAAGATCTTTTAAAGGAATGCTTTGTGCAGAATGATGCTGCTGATCATTTTGATAAACATTGGAATTCTACTGATTCCATTGTGGAATATTAGTAGTATTTTGAAAGAGTGTAATCAGTCTTAATTATTCCCCTTTTGTTATCAATTTCTTACCATCAGTATTGATTCCGTCTCATTGCTCCCCACCGAATTTAACCCTATAATAAAAATAGAAGGGAAGCTGATCGGGATTATTTGAGAGGGTGGAGCGGATGAAGTACGTTCTTGGCTTTTTTGCTCTTTGGATTGGGTCCTTTATGGTCATTAGAGAGTTTATCAGTGATCTTTTCTATCCAACCTTGGTCATGATTTATATCTTAGTTCCTATCGCGTTCGTTTTAATCGTTACTATGTTGTCATGGTTCATAGAAGAACAACCGAGATGGTACGAAGTACTTTTTTCTATACTTTTCTTTATAATTTGTATTCCTTTTGTGATTGTGTTGATAGTGTCGGGTGCTAGCCTTTGGCCTTTTGTATTAATTTTTCTTTTATGAATGGTTTGGAATATGAAAAGTGGCAGTGATGGAATGCGTAAACATTTCGTCACTGCCACTTTTGCGATTGGAATATTCCATTAAAGGATTATCTAGCAAATGTATTTATTGGTTATATCTGAAAACCTCAAAGGATGCTTCGCCTTTTTAGAAACTGCACCCCTATCGCCCTTCGGGCACTTCCCTCCGTTGGGGGAAGCTCGGCGATGAGAAACAAAAGAAATCAGTTCTTATTTGTTTTGAACTTATATAGCTTTGCTCGAGAACTACTGTATTCCCCGGCTTCACCAGGACCTTCTCCTTCGGCGCAAGGTCAACACCCTGAGCGATGATGCTTCGCCTTTTCATAAACTGCACCCCTATCGCCCTTCGGGCACTTCCCTCCGTTGGGGGAAGCTCGGCGATGAGAAACAAAAGAAATCAGTTCTTATTTGTTTTGAACTTATATAGCTTTGCTCGAGAACTACTGTATTCCCCGGCTTCGCCAGGACCTTCTCCTTCGGCGCAAGGTCAACACCCTGAGCGATGATGCTTCGCCTTTTCATAAACTGCACCACTTTCGCCCAGCATCAGAAAAATGATGGGCTGGGCACTTTCTCCTACGGAGACAGCTCTGCGAAACAACAAAAGAAATCAGTTCTCATTTGTTTTAAACTTATATAGCTTCGTTCGAGAAAAGGAAAAAGCAGCATTTTAGTGAATTTTGTCACAGCCCCTTTTTTGTTATTTCCAGTTTTTCCAAATATCTGGCTGGTAGCCAACGGTGGCTTGTTTGCCGTTTCTTACGATGGGAGTTTTCAGGATCTGGGGATTTTCTATGAGGTTGATGTCCTTGGCGTCTTCGCTGATGTACTTGATGAGGGCGAGAGCGTCTTTGTCTTTGGCATCGGGATCGATGAGGTTGTCGATGCCTCCGACGGCTTGTTTGATACTCCTTAGTTCTCCCATACTGAGGTCTTTTTCTTTCAGGTCAATGAATTGAGCTTTTATGTTTCTTTCTTTGAAGTAGCGGATGGCTTTCTTTGTGTCAAAGCATTTCTTGGTTCCGAAGATCTGGATGTTCATGATGTAATTCCTTTCTGGCGGATGATTTCTTTTTTCAGTATAGCATGAGTAGGATTTGGGACAAATAAGATTTGCGTGAAATGTATGAATACATTTAAGCTGCTAAAATGATATATAACCATTGTTTATACGTATAGAAATGTGATAGCATGAGCTTATTGGTAAAGCAATAAGGCTCAAATTGGTATGGAAGGCTATCACAGCTATTGAGACATCTGAGAACTTACTACATTAATTTTCTGAGGTATTTTCATCCATGAATAAAGCAGTAAATACACATGTCAGGAATTCATCTATAGAATTATTAAGAATCATAGCTATATTGATTATTATTGCACATCATTTTTGTGCTCACGGATTAATTCTTTCCCCTTTGAAACAGTCGTCCGGATTAATGGAGCATATTTTTAGCTGGCAGGTCATGACTGTTAAACTCTTAGATTGTGAAGGGGTTGGAATTTCTCTTTTTATGTTGATTACCGGCTATTTCATGGTTCATAAAAAAGTTAATATCAAGAGGATTCTACTGCTATTATCTACGATGTTTTTCTATTCTTGGCTTATCTTGCTTTTTGCTAAAATCGAATTTCCAGAGATGGTCTCAAAGGATATCGTAAAGATGAATCTAATTCCAATTTTTTATGGTCTAGACTGGTTTGTGTCTTGCTATATACTTTTCACGTTGTTCATCCCGTTCATTAATAGTTTTTTGACTTCCCTGAGCAAAGACAGGTATCTTTCCTTCTTGCTGATATTGTTTACCGTATATGCAATACTTCCTGTTATCGGAATGAATAATTTTATAAATAGCAATAGATTGATGTTCTTTTTTCTTGTTTATTCTATTGGCGCCTATTTACGGCTGCATTATCAGGATAAAATAAAGAGCATTTATCATAAAAAATACAGGAGTATATTGATTTTTGCTTTAATTCTCATTTTTCTTGGCAAAGGCTCATTGGAAGTTATGGGAGATATTCTTAACAGGCCTGATTTCATTATAAGTAAAACGTCACTCTATTTTGGAGAAGTTGTGGGCATACCACTTGCAACTATAATGTTCCTGACATTTACGACAATGAAGATGCGTTATAATAAGTATATAAACGTGTTAGCGGGAACTGTGCTTGGCGTGTACTTGATTCATGATAATGACTTCTTCATGAGACGTATCATATGGGATCATATATTCCCAAATCTGAATTATATAACGAGTGATTATTATTTATTATTTTGGGCAGCGAAGATTTTAGGCGTCTTTATTGTATGCAGTGCGATAGACTTCTTAAGAGGTAAGTATATTGAGCCGCATATTGAAAGGTTTATAGATCGTCATTTTGACTCGTGGCTTGGATATTGGAATCGGATGGTTCTTAAGGTGAGAGCAGTGATTCATATTTAAAGCTAAAGAGATAGGATAGATTATTTGAGATGAAAGGGGCTGTGACGAACGTGGTGATGATCAATCCCAGTCATGACGGAGCTAAATCCAGAATTATGGAATTCATCCCATATTATGGCATCACCCCAGGCTGGGATTGAATCTGCCAGTTTTTGTTGTAAATTCATGCTATTATAGACAGTAGAAATACTTTTATCGGTCGGCATAACCTTGATATTTCTGAGAATAAAAGCGGTTTCGGTGAGTGCAGGTAACACCACCAGGAAACCGCTTTTATTCGTCTTTCAACAGATAATCTACGATGGTTCCTGAGCATCGCTCGAAGCTGTGCATTTACATCGCCTTCTATACGATTATTTGTCGCCGGATAAGGACTTGGGTATTCATCAGCCTCTTTCAAGATAGGTAAAAAGATTTCCGGATTTTATCAGACAAACAAGCGATTTTTCTACTTGTTCAAAATTTCTAATGGTAGTAAATCCTTTTAAAAAATACTAGGAGTTTTAAAATACCGATAGGTTCCGGTAAGTGATAAATACGGGACTCATCGATTGTAAAATCAACACGAAATGCCTTACAAGTCACAAAGCACATGATATAATACTGTTATGAGTTAGAGATACTATATATAGTGCGAAGGAGGGAAATTTTTGGAAAGGAACGAAGGAATTCACTTCTACATCAACATTAAGAATCTTGATGACGTTATTGAGCAAGAGGAAGCAAAAACAGGAGAGATCAGACACAGTATTCAAGCTTTGGATACATTCTTTTCAGCGGTTGAAGGGTATGGTCAGAAACATTATCAAAATGAGGTTGTCATAGAAAAGATTACCGGCTCTCGGCTGCATATGTATGTGACAAGTAGTGATATTATAAGGTGCTTTGAAATTGTATTAGCCATAACGCAGTATAGTCAAAGACTTGTTTATTACATGTCCCAAAACATAAGTAAATATAAGACGTTAGTCCGTTTTCAGATTCAGGCGGGTGCTTGTTACGGTAGCTTTTTTGAATTTACGTTCAAGGCTGAACAAGTCGAAGAATTGACCACTATCGGTTTTGCATGTAATTATGCAGCAAAGCTTCAGGGGCTTGCTCCCGTAGGGCACATTACGATTTCTGAATCGATATTTGATGAATTGCCGGAACGTCGGAAATCAATGTTCCACAAAGTGGAATCAAAGGTGGTCAAAAAGTATGAGCAGACGTATTACTTTGACGCGTTAATTAGTACTCTGTCTACAAGCTATACGTTTGATAAAGATTTGAGCAGAGCTGCTGAGATAGCGCAGCGTGTTAATCTTCAGGACATACAGTTTAGACGTGCAATTAAGCCGGTGTCTTTTGAAAACTTATCAAAGACTGAGTGTAAAAAGATACAAGGAATACCAGTATTTGCTGACATAAGAGATTTTACTTCTCAATTTGATGCTGATGATGCAAATCTTGATGAAATGGCTCATAAAACCCAGAATATCCTCATGTCTATGTATCAGATTGTAAATGAGCGCAAAGGTATTCATGTACAATTCCAGGGTGATCGTGAGATGGCGTTATTTCATGATTACAATGATTATTCCTGCGCCTCTGATGCTGTTATAGCTGGAATGAAAATGGTTGATAAGGTCAAGGAATTCCAGGTATCAATTGGTGTTGGTCAAGCATGTGGGCGTTTGTTTGCAACGAAAATCGGTGCACGTAGTTCCAAAGATAACATTTTATTAGGACGTACGGTTATTCAGGCAGATGAGAACGAAGATGTATATGCTGAGAAAAATCAAGTTGTAATTTCCAAAGAAATCTATGACAGGATTCACACAGAGAGACCATTACTTGCAAAGCTGTTTAGACCTAAAACTGATGGGCTGTATTTTACTGAAAATGGATATGCAGACTTTTTGAGAAGAGCTCGAGAGGCTAAATTGCAAAAAGATAATAACAAGAAAAATTATAACGGAGCATGGAAAGCACATGATTGAACGCACTGTAGACTTCAATGAGTATTATAGGGCGGTCGTGTCAGATATAAATGAATTAAAGGAACAGTATCCTTTTACAAAGAGAATACTACTCCCGACAAAATCTGCTTCTCCAATCGAACTTGATATTACTGCCGTCAGAGCAGATGTCATTAATCAGACAGGGGCTAACGAAGTTGATTTTCTGGGAAGATACAGCAGACGGCTTCATGTGATCATCCCTTATGATTATCATAAAAAAGGATGTCTGGTTTATGGTGGAAAATGGATTGATCGAAAGAAGATTCCTGATAAAGATCAACATTTTAATGGTGTTAGCCAAGATGGTTCGCTATTGCTTTGTGTGGGAGTGCCTGAGTCTTTTTCACAGTTTAAAAATGTGATTTTGGAGTGTGTCAAAACGGCAGATAATATGTTGACCGCATATGAGAAATATCAGTGCGGTCAATCGGAGTCTTTGGAATTGATTTCTTATGCTCATGGAGAAAGGGGAATTAATGAGTACAGAAAAGAAAAAAAGAGACACACAACATGATCCATCGACTATGTCAGATATCCAGAAGATTAACGATCAATCAGAGCTAAGCAGGTACAACCTGGATCTTGTGAATGGATGGATTGCAAGTGCGGATTCAAAGATAGGTACATTTGGCACTGTACTTGCATTTGTAGCTGCTGCATTCGTATATATCGCGGATAAGATTTTTTCTTATATTGATACAACCGTGTTAATTAATCCGTTACTATTGGCTTGCTCCAAGGTATGCGCAGCAATATCTGTAATTTCACTTGTGACAGCAGTATTTTATTGTTTGTTGGCATTGAGTCCATCACTAAAATCTGCACTTTCCAGCAAAGCACAGAATGCAAATAACTTTAGTATATTCTATGAAGATATTGCCAAGATGAGCTCCGCAGAGGAGTATATCCGACTTGCTAAAGAATCTACGGAGGAAATGTTCACTGATGAGTTGATGCGTGAGACTTATATAAATTCTGGTATCTGCTCAAGGAAAATGCATAGGTTTCGAAAAGGAGCCATTGCATCGGTGATCTGTATATTATTTTATATTGGTTGGATTCTATTTTATTTTCTGGCATATTAAGTATAAACTTTATAACGTATTTCAAAAGGGGCTGTGATGAAATGATTGTACATTTTATCACAGCCCCTTCTTTTTATATTCTTTAAGTTCCTCTCCTACAGTCCAAATGCTATGCCGGCTGCGGCGGAGGCTATGATGTAGAAGAAGGGGTGTTTTTTGAATTTGACGAGGGTGTAGTAGACGATGGCGGCTAGGATGATGCATTTCCAGTTGAAGAGGGATGCGATGGATCCTGTGGTTTTGAAGGTGTCCATGTTTAGGAGGGCTACTTTGACGACGCCTATTTCAGCGGCTGCGATGAGGGCTGTGGAGGCGGGCCGGAGGCCATAGAAGATGCGGGCTACGGCCTGGCTGGTTCTGAATTTGTTGAGGACGGAATTGACGGCGGTGATGATGAAGATGGCCGGGATGGTGAAGGCGATGACGGCTGTGACTCCGCCTAGGACGCCGGTGGTGAGGTAGCCTGCGTAGGTGGCCATGTTGACGCCTAAGGGCCCGGGGCAGGATTCAGCGACGGCGATCATGTTGGCGATGTCGGATGTGGTGTACCAGCCTGTGCGCTGGCCGATGTCAGTGATGAAGGGGAGGGCGGCGAGTCCTCCGCCTACGGCAAAGAGGCCTGTTTTGATGAATTCCCAGATGAGGCTCAGGTAAATGGTCATTTTCATTTGCCTCCTTTGATGGATTTATCGGCATAGGGTTTCATGAAGTAGCCGACGGCGGCTGCGATGAGGACGGAGATGACGGGGGAGAAGGGGGCAAAGAGGGCCAGGGCGAGGATGGCAAGGAAGATGAAGAACATGCCCTTGTCTTTGACGGATTTCTTCCCGAGTTTGATGACGGCATCGAGGATGAGGATGCAGACGCAGGCGCGGATGCCGGCGAAGGAGTGGACGACGATGGGGTTGTTTTCAAATTGGGTGAGGAAGACGGCGATGATGGAGATGATGACCATGGAGGGAAAGATGGTGCCGAGTGTGGCAAAGACGCCTCCCCAGAAGCCTTTGAGTTTGAGGCCTATGAATGTGGCGACGTTGACGGCGATCATGCCTGGGGTGACCTGGCTGATGGCGTAGTAGTCCATGAGGTCGTCTTCGGTCGCCCAGTGGCGGTCTTCGACGATTTCTCTCTGGAGAATCGGCAGGACGGCGTAGCCTCCGCCGAAGGTGACGGCGCTGCATTTGGCAAAGACAAGGAAAAGTTCGAGCAGAAGTTTCATTTCGATCGGTCCTTTCTGACGGGGCGTTGTTGCGCTCTCTTTTTGATACTTGTATGATAGCAGGTAAGGAAGCATATTTAAAATATTTATTTCTTTAGAAACCATACGAAAGGGATATGGATCATGGATATCAAGCAGCTGAGATACTTCGTGGCAATTATTGAGGAAGGAACGATCACAGGAGCGGCAAAGCTCCTTCACGTTTCGCAGCCGCCTCTTTCAAACCAGATGCGTCTTCTGGAAAATGAGCTGGGCGCTGAGCTTTTTCGCCGCGGGGCGAGGCACGTCACACTGACGGAGGCAGGCGAGGTGCTTTACCGCTATGCGGTGGAGATCCTGGAGCTGGAGAATGTGGCGAAGGAAGAAATCGGCTCGATGCGCGCGGGGCAGAAGGGAAATCTCCGCCTGGGCCTTGTCTCTTCCTGCGCCTCGGAGGAGCTTTACCGCGAGCTCCGTCTTTTCCACAAGGAGTTCCCGGATGTGCACGTGAAACTTTTTGAAGGAAATACGTATGAGCAGATGGAGATGCTCCGTAAGGGCAAGGTGGACGTGGCCGTCCTTCGTACGCCTTTCCCATCGTACGGTCTTGAGCGCGTGACAATCCGAAGGGACAGGATGGCGGTCGCTGCCGCAAGGGGCGTCCTTCCAAGGACGCACGGCGATCTGACGCTGAAGGCGCTTGAGAAAAAGCCGGTCATCATTTACCGGCGCTGGGAGAAGCTGATCCTGGATGAGTTCGAAAAGGAAATGGCAGTCCCTGAGGTGTACTGCGTGACGGATGATGCACGGACGAGCCTCCAGTGGGCCGAGGCCGGGATCGGGATCGCGATCGTGCCTGAGTCGATTCTTTCCTGGGGGAAGAATCTGGAGATGGCTTTCCTTTCTGAAAGGAACCTCTCGTCTTCCCTGTCTCTTGTAAAAAGGAGAGGGCAGATTGTCAGCCGCGTCGCAGAATCGTTCTTCCGCTTTTTCAAGGATGAGGAAGAAAGAGCAGCGGAGGAAAAGCGCATGAGAGAGGGTATTTCAGATAAATAGAAGAAAATCAATTTTATATATTGACACAGTGTCAGATGGTGGTATACTTAAATTGTTGACACAGTGTCAGCGTATGTTTTCGCTCTAAGAGCGCGTTGCATGACAGGAGGCATCATGAAGGATTCGAATGAAAGATCGATCGAGATCGTGATGGCCTGCCGTAAGTTGTACCGCACGATGAGTTACCAGGAGATCAGTCTGAAGGAGATCAGCTGCGAGATCAGCATTTCCCGTCCGTCGATCTACAATTACTTCGTTTCCAAGGAGGAGATTTTCCTTGAAATCCTCCGGGAGGAGTACGAGGCGTGGAGCCGCACGCTTCTTGAAATCCTCCATGGGAACGACCACATGACGAAGGATGAATTCGCAGCCGCGCTGGCTCATTCGACGGAAGGGCGCGAGACGCTTTTCCGGATCCAGTGCATGAATCTCTACGACATCGAGGAGCACAGCAGGATCGAACGCCTGACGGAGTACAAGAAAGTCATCCGGAAGGTGATGGAAATCCTGAATGCCTGCCTCGTGAAGTTCTTCCCTCAGATGACGGAGGAAGAGCGGATCGGTTTCCTGTACACGCTCCTTCCCTTCATGTACGGGATTTATCCCTACGTGTATCCGACGGAGCGTCAGAAAGAGGCCATGCAGCGGGCGGGGATTCCCTGCCGCGGCGTGACAGCAGCGCAGCTTGTCTACGCTTGTGTCAGGAAGCTGCTCGGCTGAGCATTTCCTGGTCTTTAGAATCATAATAATAGGTCAAGGGAGAAAGGCAGGAAGTCATCATGAAGAAAATTGTGGCATATTTCTCGGCATCAGGCACGACGGCTGAAAAGGCGAAGGCTCTGGCAAAGATCGCAGGAGCTGATTTGAAGGAAATCGTGCCGAAGGAAAAGTACACATCCAGGGATCTCAACTGGATGGACAAGAAGAGCCGCTCGACGATGGAGTCGGCGGATGAAGAATGCCGTCCGGCGATCGAAGGCGGCGCTTTCGATCTTTCCGGATACGACCGGGTGTACATCGGTTTCCCGATCTGGTGGTACACAGCGCCAAGGATCATCCAGTCCTTCATTGAGACGAATGATCTTTCCGGCAAGGAAATATACTTATTCGCCACATCGGGCGGAAGTGATGCGGCAAAGGCTCTTTCCGACATGAAAAAGCTTTATCCGACACTTTCCTTCATGGGAGCTTCTCTCCTGAACGGCCCGGTCACAAAGGACATCGGCGGCTGAGGCAGGATGGCGGAAGCATCCGCGCCGGGCGGGCGGACATCCCGCATCATTTCTCCTTAAAAGATTGTATAAAGATTTGTGTTTTTTTCTTTGCTATGTTAAAATATATCTTGCAATTTAGCATACTCGAAAAAGCATGTAAAAGGTATCGAATTGTCGGGCATCCGACGGTGGTAGGTATCAATTTGTCGGAAAGCCGACTTAAGGAGGAATAGTTTTTATGAACGTTAAGGTAGAGGCACTGGACCAGCACAAAGTATCTCTGAATGTGGAAGTACCGGCAGAAGCAGTACAGAAAGGTTTCAAGACCGCTGTAGCTCGCATCGCCAACCAGGTAAAGATCCCTGGCTTCCGCAAGGGCAAGGCAAGCCGCAAGATTCTTGAAATGCATTTCGGTAAGGAAGCTGTCGAAGCAGAAGCTAAGGACATCGTCATCAATGACGCACTGAACGCAGCTCTGCAGCAGGAAAAACTGATTCCTGTCACAACTCCTGATGTAAAGGAAGACACATTCTCTGAATCCGAAGGCGCTACATTCACCGCTACTTTCGTTAAACGTCCGGAAGTAGAACTCGGCGAATACAAGGGCCTGGAAGCAGAACACGCTCAGCCGGAAATCTCTGACGATGAAGTCATGGAACAGCTGAAGCGCGGCGCTGAACAGAGCGCAAGACTTGAAAAGGCTGAAGACGGCGCAGTCCTGAAGAAGGGCGACTATGCTGTCATCGACTTCAAGGGCTTTGTTGACGGCGAACCATTCGAAGGCGGCGAAGGCAAGACCTATCCGCTGGAAATCGGTTCCCAGAGCTTCATCCCAGGTTTTGAAGACCAGCTCGAAGGCCACAAGGCAGGCGACGATGTAGATGTCAAGGTTACATTCCCGGCAGACTACTTCGTAGACACCCTGAAGGGCAAGGAAGCTGAATTTAAAGTTCATATCAATGATGTAAAGCGCAAACAGCTGCCGGAAATCAATGACGAATTCGCTAAATCCGTCAGCCAGTTCGAAACCATCGACGAACTGAAGGCAAGCCTGAAGCAGCAGATGCAGCTGCAGGCTCTCCAGCAGGCTGAAGAAGCTTACCACGACGCACTGGTAAACCAGGCTGTCGCAAACGCTAAAGTAGATATCCCGCATGAAATGGTTGATCAGCGCATCGACGAGATCGTTGAAGAAATCAAGATGAACCTCGAAGGCCAGAACATGTCCCTTGATGACTACCTCAAGAGAATGGGCCAGACAGAAGCACAGCTCCGCGCTAACTATGAAGCTACCGCTGCTGAACAGGTAAGACAGGGCCTCGTCCTTGAAGCTATCGCTGACAAGGAAGACCTCCAGGTCACAAACGAAGATCTGTCCATGGAAGTTTACAGCATGGCTCATCAGTTCAACGCAGACCCCAACGATGTCATGAAGATCATCAGAGATGAAAACCGTGTAGGTATGCTCGTCAACTCCGTCCTCCGCAAGAAGGCTGCCGCATTCATTTACGGCGCTGCCAAGAAGGCTGAAGCTGACAAGAAAGCAGAAGAAACCGCTGCCAAGGAAGCTGCAGAAGCAGCAACCGAAGGCGCTGGTGAAGCTCCGGCAGTCGAAGAAAGCCGCGAAGCAGAACTGAATGCCATGACGGTCAAAGATCTGAAGCAGTATGCATCCGAAAAGGGCATCGCTCTGGATTCCAAAGCTAAAAAGGCTGAAATCATCGAAACCATCCTCCAGGCTGAAAGCAAGTAAGACTTCGCCCGAAGGCATATAGAAGAGCCGCTTTTGCGGTATCCGAAATTTCATGAAATACACCGGCTTGCCGGTGCGGGGGAAGAGACGCGGGGATGACCGGCGTCTCTTTCGCCCATATGGAAAACGGGAGAATTCCCTGTTTTCCGCGGGAAAAGCTTAGAATCCGACTCCATTCATTTTCTTTTCTTCTGGAAAAGCCGCTCCTTAAGGGCGAGCGGAATGAATGATTCATGAATGTGAATGCGCTTTTGGCGCCATTCAGTAAAGAAAGGATGTTTATTTATGGCTTATGTACCGATCGTAGTGGAACAGACCGCACAGGGAGAACGTTCCTATGATATTTATTCCCGTCTTTTGAAAGACCGCATCATTTTCCTCGACGGACAGATCGAGGATCATATGGCAAACATCATCATTGCCCAGCTTCTTTTCCTGGAAGCTGAAGATCCGTCGAAAGACATTCACCTCTATATCAACAGCCTGGGAGGCGTCGTCACTGCCGGCCTTGCTATTTATGACACCATGCAGTACATCCGCCCGGATGTGTCGACCATCTGCATCGGCTCCTGCGCCAGCATGGCAGCCGTCCTTCTCACAGCCGGAGCCGCAGGCAAGCGTTTCGCTCTCCCGCACTCCAATGTGATGATCCATCAGCCGCTGGGCGGCGTACAGGGCCAGGCTACGGAAATCGAAATCCATGCCCGTGAAATCCTTCGCCTGCGCGATGAACTGAACGGCATCCTTTCCAAGCACAGCGGACAGCCGATCGAGACGATCCGCCGCGACACCGAAAGGGATAACTTCATGACCGCGGACATGGCACAGAAATACGGCCTGATCGACCGCGTACTTACCAGAAACGAGCTGGATGAATTAACGAAGAAATAAGGGAGGCTCCCATTGAACGAGAAACATGAAGGAACACCGGTCTGCAGTTTCTGCGGACGTTCCGGCGAGGAAGTGGAAAAACTGATCGCAGGGCCGGGAGTCTATATCTGCAATGAATGCATCGAAGTGTGCGAAAACATCCTCAAAGAGGAAATGAAGGCAGACAAGCAGAAGTCCGTCCCGCACTTCAAGCTTCCTGTTCCGGAAGAAATCAAGAAGTACATGGATCAGTACGTCATCGAACAGGACGATGCCAAGATCGCCCTGGCCGTTGCCGTATACAACCATTACAAGAGAATCCAGTATGAATCCGCCGGCGACGATGTAGAACTCCAGAAGTCCAACATCATCATGCTCGGGCCGACAGGCAGCGGCAAGACGCTCCTTGCCCAGACGCTTGCGCGTTTCCTGGATGTTCCTTTTGCGATTTCCGATGCAACGACCCTGACCGAAGCCGGCTACGTCGGCGAAGACGTCGAAAACATTCTCCTGCGCCTCATCCAGGCTGCCGACTATGATATCGACAAGGCAGAACGCGGTATCGTCTACATCGATGAAATCGATAAAATCGCAAGAAAGTCTGAAAACCCGTCCATCACCAGAGACGTCTCCGGTGAAGGTGTACAGCAGGCACTCCTGAAGATTCTGGAAGGCACTGTCGCAAGCGTTCCTCCGCAGGGCGGCAGAAAGCATCCGAACCAGGAAATGATCCAGATCGACACGACGAATATCCTCTTCATCTGCGGCGGCGCCTTTGCAGGCATCGACAAAGTCATCGACAGAAGACTGACGAAGAGCGTCATGGGATTCGGCGCTGATATCAAAAAGAAGGATTCCAAGGACATGGCAGAACTTCTGCAGCAGGTCCAGCCGGAAGACCTCCTGAAATTCGGTCTCATCCCTGAATTCATCGGCCGTCTGCCGGTCATCGTGGCTCTGCATCCGCTGAACGAAAATGCGCTCGTCAGGATCCTCACCGAACCGAAGAACGCACTCGTCAAACAGTACCAGAAGCTCCTTGCCATGGATCATGTCGAACTGGAATTCGATGATGGCGCCATCCACGCCATTGCCCGCCAGGCCATCGACAGGAATACCGGAGCCAGAGGACTTCGTGCCATCATCGAGAAGATCATGCAGCATGTCATGTATGAGATCCCGGGGATGAAGGACGTCAAGAAGTGCATCGTCACCGAAGACGTCGTACTGAAGCATTCTGATCCGATCCTGATCAAGGAAGACGGAACAAAAGAATAATCCGCGCCCTGAGGGGCCGTATTCCAAATAAAAGCACATGGAGGCCGGAGCCAAATGGGAAATCCACTTGACTCCGGCTCTTTCTGTAGAAACAGAGAGGGAAGAGACTGAAATATCGAAGTTTTTAAATTATAAAGTAGACGCTTTAGGCCTTTCATGTGATACAATAGAGATATATTATGGAGGAACTATCTATGGATGAAATAAAGAACGAAAATCAGCCTCTCAACCTCCCTGTCGTGGCTCTGAGAGATATAGTCATTTATCCCCGCATGTCCGTCAACCTGGACATCGGAAGAAAAGAATCCGTCGAAGCCGTGCGCTTTGCTGGCAAGGATGAAAGATACCTCGTCATGGCCATGCAGAAGGATTCCCGTGTGGAAGTACCGCAGGAAGACGACCTTTACGACGTCGGCACTGTCGTCAAAGTGACACAGATGCTCCAGATGCCGGGAGGCCTCATCCGCGTGCTCGTCGAAGGCGTATCCCGCGTCAGACTCCTCAATGTCACCCGCGGCGACCGTTTCCTGTCTGCTGACGTGGATGATATCGAAGAAGTGAAGTCGGAAGATGAACTCCGCGCTGAAGCTTTCAGAAGAACGCTCCTGAAGTCCTTCTTCGAATGGCTCCACAACACGAAGCAGGGCCTGCCTGAAGACCAGATGGAACAGCTGAAGAGCATCACCGATCCCGGTGAAACCGCCGATTTCATTGCGTCCCAGCTGCTCCTGAAACCCCAGCAGAGACAGAAGGTCCTTGAAGAAGCCGACGTCGCATCGCGCCTGAAGCTCGTCCAGGGCTACCTTGACATGGAAATCGAGATCGTGCACCTTGAGTCCGAGATCAGCTCTGACGTGCGCCAGAAGATGGACAAGGAACAGAAGGACTACTACTTAAGGCAGAAGATCAAATCGATCCATGACCGCTTGGGCGATACCGTCAGCCAGGACCAGGAAGCAGAGGACTACCGGAAGAAACTGGCCGATGCTGCCATTCCTGAAGAATACAAGAAGAAACTCGAGAAGGAAATCAACCACCTCGAATCCATGCCGCCGATGATGGCAGAGACCGCTGTGGCCAGAAACTATCTGGACTGGGTATTCTCCCTGCCATGGGACAAGGAAACGAAGGATTCCCTCGACCTCAAGAAAGCACAGCAGGTCCTCGACCATGACCACTACGGCCTGGAAAAGATCAAGGAAAGAATCCTTGAATACCTCGCTGTCCGCATCCTTGCACCGGAAGCAAAAGCTCCGATCATCTGCTTCGTAGGACCGCCAGGTGTCGGCAAGACATCGCTTGCGCAGTCCATTGCGAGAGCGATGAACAGAAAGTACTGCCGCATTTCCTTAGGCGGCATCCATGATGAAGCCGAAATCCGCGGCCACCGCCGCACCTACATCGGCGCTATGCCGGGCCGCTTCATCGAAGCCATCGGAGAAGTCGGCGTCAACAATCCGCTGATGCTCTTGGATGAAATCGACAAGGTCGGCTCTGACTTCCGCGGCGATCCTGCTTCTGCGCTTCTCGAAGCACTCGATCCGGAACAGAACAAAGCCTTCCATGATAACTACATCGACATCCCCTTCGATTTCTCGAAGGTTTTCTTCCTCGCGACCGCGAACAGCGTCTCCACCATCCCGGCAGCCCTGCTCGACCGTATGGAACTCATCGAACTCACCGGCTACACGGAAGAGGAGAAGCTCGAAATCGCGAAGAAATACCTCGTGCCAAGACAGAAAGAAAGAAACGGCCTGAAGGACAGCGACATCCGCTTCACCCCGGCGCTCCTGAAGAAAGTCATCACAGGATACACCAGAGAAGCAGGCGTTCGTAACCTTGAAAGAACGATCGGCGCCCTTTGCCGCAAGGTAGGAAAGAAGATCGTTCTCCAGGATGACAAGCTCCCGCCTCTGACCGTCAAGACACTCGACAAGTACCTGGGACCGGTTAAATTCCTGCCCCTTGCTGAAGAACATCCGGATGCCGTAGGCCGCGTCAATGGCCTCGCATGGACAGTCGCAGGCGGCGAAGTCCTCGACACCGAAGCCGTCACCATCAAGGGCAAGGGCCACCTGATCCTGACAGGCCAGATGGGCGACGTCATGAAGGAATCCGCAGAAACCGCGTACACCTACATCAGAAGCAAGGCAAAGGACCTGGGACTCAAGGAAGATTTCTATGAAACCCTCGACACCCACATCCACCTGCCCGAAGGCGCCGTACCGAAAGACGGCCCGTCCGCAGGCATCACGATGGCAACCGCCATGGCATCTGCCTACACCGGCAGAAAAGTCAGAGGCGACACCGCCATGACCGGAGAAATCACCCTGACAGGCGAAGTCCTCCCGATCGGAGGCGTCAAGGAAAAAGTCCTGGCTGCCAACGAATTCGGCATCAAGCAGATCCTGCTGCCGGAAAAGAACAAGAGAGATCTCGAAGAACTGCCGAAGTCCGTCAGAGACAAGCTGCAATTCGTCTATGTCAAGAACGTGCAGGATGTCCTCGAACACGCATTGTTGAAATAAAGGAGGCATGAAGTGGCGGAAATCAAGGAAATAGAAAAATTTCACATTTTCTCGTCAGTATATTTCAGCTCAGCCGTCAACCGTAAGCAGTACGTGAACGACGGGCGGAAAGAAATCGCCTTCATCGGGCGTTCCAACGTAGGGAAATCCTCCCTCATCAACAACCTCTGCGGGCAGAGAAAGCTCGCCTACGTCAGCCGCGAACCGGGCAAGACAAGGACCATCAACTACTACGCCATCCAGTCCAGGAGAACCGTGGACGAAGTGGAACAGCGCCAGGAATGGTACCTCGTCGACCTGCCGGGCTACGGCTTTGCCAAGACAAGCCAGGAAAACAAAGACTCCTGGTCCACCTTCATCGACGACTACATCAAAAGCTCCCCGAGCCTTGCCATGGTGGGCCTTCTGATCGACCTGCGCCATCCCGGCCTTCCGATCGACATGAAAGCCTACGAATGGCTCCGTGCCATCGCACCGTCCATGGTCGTCATCGGCACCAAGGAAGACAAACTCAAAAGAAACGAAGCCAGAGAGAACCTCAAGAAGCTCAACAAACTCTTCCCCGCCGACTACCCGGCCATTTCCTACTCTTCCCTGAACGGAGACGGCAGAGACAGCCTCTACCGCTTGATCGAGCAGAAAGTCTGTGACTGATATGAAGAAGATCCTTCTTCTCGCATCCATCCTCACCGCCTGTACCTTAGAAGCCTTCGCCTACAACGTCTATGCGCCGAACTTCTTCGACACAGTCAGCAAAGGAAACTACGCCTACAAGACCGTCTATGCCATGTGCCAGCAGGGCAAAGCCCCTGACTACACCACATCCTTCTTCGACCGCCAGCTCACCAGATACGAACTCGCCGGTGTCATCAAAGACATCCTGGAAGGCGGCAAAACAGTCCCCGAAGACAACCCAAGCCTCATGAAACTAAGGAAAGACTACGCCAGAGAACTCGAAGCTCTGGGCTACAAACCTCCCAAAAGACAACCCTCCAAGGAAAAACCAATCCTTGAAATAGGAGGCGACAGCCGCATCCGCTACAACAACGGAGGCGACGCCGACGCCAGAGTCAGAGTAGCCGGAAGATGGAACATCACCGACAACACCAGCATACAGGCTGGAGGAGAAAAGAACGTAGAATGATGAATGGGAAATAAAGAGCCCGCATGTGAAATTTGATTTCACATGCGGGTTTTGCGTGGGGAGCAGATGATAATAGCCGCGCTTGCCGCAGCGGAGAGAAAACATGAAAAACCATACAGCCGCCTTGCAGGCTGGGAAATGAACCCCTTTCGGCGCATGCGCGCCAGCTCCCCCTACGGGGCGAGTTCTGACACCCTTAAACCAAGGCTGACGCCTTGAGAAAAACAAGCAAACCAAGGCTTCGCCTTGAGTGGTGCGGATTTGTTAATACAGACAAATAAATATCATAAAAAATCTAATCGTACTTTAATCTTAATCATGCAGCCATTGGAGCTGCGTTGAATACTTCCATTGGAGCTAAAAGATGTAATTTGCGCTGAATGCGTTTGTTGTTGTAGAAGTAGATGTAGCCGTTGATCATGCTTACCACTGCTTTACGGCTGGTGAATTTACGTGTGTAGTAACGTTCGCGCTTCAGCATTCCCCAGAACCCTTCCATCAGACCGTTGTCTGCACAGCAGCCTACACGGGACATGCTGTGAACCAGTCCTGCTTTTTCAACAATCTTATGGAATCCGTTGCTTGTATACTGGAATCCGCGGTCGGTATGAATCATTGGATGTTCTCCAGGATTCTCTTTAAGTGCCTTTTCCATTGTCTCAAAAGCCAGTGCAGTATTGTTCCTGTCGCCGATGACATAAGAGACAATCCGGCGATCATGGCCGTCAATAATCGCGCTTAAATATAACTTGTGCAAAACTCCATCAGCAGTTGTGTACTTGAATTCAGTGACATCCGTCATCCATCTTGCATTGGACACGCCGGCATCAAAGTCACGGTTCAGCAGGTTTTCAAAAATGTACTTTGGATCCTTTGCGTTACGAGTGCAACCATCGGTCTTGTACTTGATCACGGACTTAATATTAAGTATCCGCATGATACGAAGAACCAGACTGTCGCTTACATTTATATTGATGTTGTCATCCTTCTTGATCCAATCGTTAATCCGGCGGTATCCCATATCCGGATATTCCTGATGGGTTTTCATGACCTCCTGTGCGACCTTTTCTCTCAGCAGTTCACGGCCGCTCTTAATATGATTCAGCCATCCGTAATAAGCTGCCCGGGAGACCTTTGAGAGTCGGCAGAGACTTTCTATGGAGATGTTGGTTTCTTCATGGACTTCTTTTATGGCTTTAAAATCTCTGAGAAGGTGAGTAAGGCTGAATCCTTCGAGGAACGCAACCTTTCCTCTATCTCCATCTTTTTTTTTAGCAGGGCAATCTCTGCTATAAGATCCTTCTGTTCTTCAAGAAGTCTGGCATTCTCCTGACGCAGCTGTTCTTCTTCGGTCCGGGGCGTTTGGAGCCTGATCGGCTTTCCTCTGTAATCCTCAAGACCAACTTCGCCCATTTCCTTGAACTTTTTTACCCATGTGTAGAGCGTTTGGTAGGACATGTTGTACTTCTTGGCTATCTTGTTATAATCGCATCCACTGGCGATGCACTCCTGAACGATTCTGACTCGCTCTTCCTTGACCGATTGCTGGCGTTTGCCCATAAGATCTCCTCCTTCAGAAACGAGGTCTGTCAACTTATGCTCATTATACGCCTCAATCCATGTTTTAAGGGAGAGTGTGCCGGAAATTCTGTATTTGGCACAGACGGAAAGCATGGAAACACCGCCTTTAAGATATTCCTTTACGGCCTGGATCTTCATCTGATTGGAGTAGTAAGACAAATGCTGCCTGGGCCGCAATCCCTTAAAGCCCTCCTCTTTATACCGGAGGACCCATTTCCTGAATGTTATGCGGCTCATATGAAGATTTTCAGCTGCCTGGGTAATCGTAACACCCTGATAGAGATATGAAGCAATCTGGTCTAACATTTCCTCCGGGGACGCTTTGGTTTTACATGGCATAAGAATGACCTCCTAATATATTTATGATATTATTCTGTCTTTCTTGTTGAATCATACCAAGGTGTCGCCGTAGGCGACGGATGAGATGTAGTTCTCGAGCGTTAGCGAGGTTGTATGGTTTTTTCAGTATTGCACTTCCCGCGAGGTTTGTATGGTTTTCTCTCGAGCGTTAGCGAGGTAGTATGGTTTTAATCCTTCCCACAGCTTTGCTGGTTGTATGGTTTTATCAGTCTTCCACTTTCCTCGAGGTTGTGTGGCCTTTCTTCGCCCTGCGGTTGTATGGTTTTCCTCCCCACACAAAAGAGCCGCCCGAATCAGATTCGGGAGCGGCTCTTTTTTAATTTCCATTCCAGTTGATTCCATTTCCAAAATAGGAAGAAGGACTTGCTTCCATCTGGATTGTCAGATTGACAGGCAGCTCGGTCTGGGCTGCTATCCAGTTCTTAAGTTTCTCTGCGTCAGAGGGAGAGAGCTGTGAGGTGACGGTGACTGTCACTTCAAATGCAGCCGGCGCCCATGCATCGTCCTTGTCTTTTCCATAGACGGTGCCGCCTTTGATTTCCTTGATGGCAGGGAAGAGGGCGGGCGCTTCTCTGTTCAAACTTTTCAGAAGGGAAATGGTACTCGTCTCCCTGTTATAGGATCCGTAGTATTCCTCCGCAAGTTCCTTGTATGATTTTCCTCCGGCCTGTGTCGTAGCCTGCTTGAGGCGGCTGCTGATGAGATCCTGGACCTGTTCCTTATTGAGAGAGGAAGCAGGGCTTTGAACAACTTCGAGGCGGACTTTGGACAGGCTTCCGTAATCATTGAGCCTCTTCTGCAGATTTTCCATTGTTTCCTCGTCAAGTCTGGCACCGAGCACGTCCACAAAAAGCGTGCCGTCTTTCAACTGGTAGGAAATGACATTGGCTGCATGAAGGTCCATGTCCTGATTGATGAAGGATTCGATCTGGGATGTGCGGATGCTTTCACGGACGGTCGTACCTGCCATGTAAATGCTTGGTATGGTAATGACGATGCCAAGAAGCAGCAGGACATGGCGCTGGAAACGAAAGTGCGCCGGTGAAATCGTTTCGCTCATGGGGACGTCCAGAAGTTTGAAGATGAAGTAGCCGGAGAGCGTGATAAAGAAGGCGTTGATGAAGAAGAGGTAGAGAGCCCCGGTGAAGTAGGGGACGGAACGCATGGCAATGCCGTAGCCGGCCGTGCAAAGAGGAGGCATCAGGGCTGTTGCGATGGCAACGCCTGGAATGACGTTCGTTTTCACTGTCCTTGTATTGCCGACGGCTCCTGCGATGCCGCCGCAGAGAGCGATGAGGACATCCCATATGGTAGGAGACGTCCTGGCAGCCATTTCTGCTGTTGGAATGGTGATTGGTGTCAGGGCGAAGTAGATGGCAGCCGTCAGGAGCGAGAAGACGATCTGGAAGGAAAGCTTCACCATGGATCTCTTCAGGAAGTGCAGGTTATATGTCGCCATGCCGTAGGAGACTGCGACAAGTCCGCCCATGAGAGGGGAAATAAGCATGGCACCGATGATGACGGCCGTGCTGTCCATATTGAGTCCCACGCAGGCAATCAGGATGGCCGCAATCAGAATGACAAGGTTGGCGCCTGTGACAGTCGAGTCAGACTCAATCCTGTTACGAAGTTCATCAGCCGGCGCGCTGTCTATCCGTATATTGAAAAACTTTTTCCAGTCAAACATAAGCATCACCCTCTATATAGATAAATATCCATTTTCTATACTATACCATGTTTGGGGAAAGGAATGATGTATTTCCAATCCCGCATGTCCCAGGAGAATGAGAGCCCTGTTTTTCAAATCCGATTCCCATCCTGGAATCTTTTCTTTTATACATACATATATATAAGGAATCAAAAAGAGGGATATCGTAAGAATAATGGAAGGGGAAATTTGGATCTGGTATGTCAAATTTCATTCCCCTTTTTCTTTTTTAATTCGCATGTGCTGTTTACATTTTTCGATGACGAAACAAAGAAGACATATAGTTTCGTAAAGTGCCTCGGTACACCCCGATACGTGCCCTTGATTCAAAATATAAACTAAAAATTCAAAAAATTTAGAAAGATTTTAGATAATTTAGTATACGCGAGGAGGCGTGTTTATGTTAAAATAAGGGAGTCCTAAACCGCAGAGCACCTGTGTTTATCGTTCGTGCGAGGCTTCGGAAGAAAAATAAAAATTTTCAGAAAATAACTTGATTTCACTGTCTGAAAATAGTATTATTAAAAGGCTGAATGCTTCCCGGGCTGTTCGAGGGTACAGCGAAGGGAAATAAGTCAGCAGACAAACTATGAAGTGGAAGGTGGCCCGCGTCGCGGGGGAATTTCCACGGAGCAGTTCATTCAGGAAATGAACGTAGGAGGTTTATGTAATGTCGAAACAGGAAAAAATCAGAATTCGTCTGAAAGGCTATGATCACAAAGCAGTTGATCAGAGCGCAGCGAAGATCGCGGAGACTGCCAAGAGAACAGGCTCCAGAGTCTCGGGACCGATTCCGCTTCCAACGGAACGTAACGTGTACACCATTCTTCGTTCTCCACATGTCAACAAAGACAGCCGTGAACAGTTCGAAATGCGTATTCACAAGAGACTCATTGACATCCTCGATCCTTCCAAGAAGACCGCGGATGCGCTGATGAGACTGGAACTTCCAGCCGGCGTCAGCATTGAAATTAAACTGTAAGGAGGTGCAAAGATGTCTAAGGCTATTTTGGGAACAAAATTAGGAATGTCTCAGGTATTCGCTGAAAACGGCGACCTGATTCCAGTAAGTGTTATTGAAGTTCTGCCAAATGTTGTTGCAGCTGTTAAAACCGTTGAAAGCGATGGATACAATGCTGTTCAGCTGGGCTACGGTGCTGTCAAGGAAAAACATTTGACAAAACCTGTAAAAGGTCAGTTTGAAAAGGCCGGAATTGATCCGGTTAAACATCTCCGTGAATACAGACTCGCTGAAAAGCCGTCTTACACGGTAGGCCAAACTCTGGCTGCTGACATTTTCGCAGAAGGCGAAATTGTTGACGTTATCGGCACAAGCCGCGGCAAGGGTTTCGCTGGCACCATTAAACGTCATAACCATCAGCGTGGACCTGAATCCCACGGTTCCAAGAACCATCGTCAGACAGCATCCCTCGGTGCTCGTATGTCCGGCGGCGGCGGAAAGGTATTCAAAGGCAAGAAAATGCCGGGGCAGCTCGGCGGAGATAGAGTAACGGTTCAGCATCTTCAGGTAGTAAGAGTTGATACCGCCCGTAATCTTATGCTTGTCAAAGGCGGCATTCCCGGCGCTAAGGGAAGCCTCGTAATGGTACAGGATACTGTAAAGCCTGTAAAATAATATTGTCTGGAACAACAGAAAATTGTTCTGATTAAGGGAGGAACATCTCAATGCCGAAAGTAAAGCTGTATAATATCGCCGGCCAGGAAACCGGCGAAATAGAGCTGAATGACAGCGTCTTTGGCGTAGACTATAACGAAGCTGTTATTCATCAGGCAGTGGTTCGCCAGATGGCTAATGAACGCCTTGGCACACATGCCACAAAGACCAGAGGCCTTGTTCGCGGCGGCGGCAAGAAACCATGGAAACAGAAAGGCACCGGCCGTGCCAGAGTCGGATCCATCCGCTCCCCACTGTGGGTAGGCGGCGGCACAGTATTCGGACCTACTCCGAGAAGCCATGCCAAAGATATGCCGAGAAAGGCACGTCAGCTCGCTGTTAAATCTGCACTGAGCGAAAAGCTCCGCGCAAATGAACTGATCGTTATCGATGCTATCGACTTCGAAGCACCGAAGACAAAGAACGTTGTAAAGATGCTCGCTGACCTTCACTCTGAAGGCAAAGCCCTCATCGTTGACGGCGCTCGCAACACAGTTCTTTCCGCTAGAAACATTCCTGGCGTTAAAGCCTATGCTCCGAGCGGACTCAATATCTATGATATTGTAAATACTGACAAGCTCTTCCTGACTCAGGAAGCTGTTAAGAAGATTGAGGAGGTACTCGCATAATGGAAGCACGTGACATCCTCATTAAACCGATCGTGACTGAAAAGTCCACAGCTCTCATGGAGGAACGCAAGTACACATTCCGTGTGCCGCTTTCCGCAACAAAGATCCAGATCCGTCAGGCTGTAGAACAGATCTTCAAAGTAAAAGTTCAGGCTGTGAATACCATGCGTTATGAAGGCAAGATGAAACGTCTGGGCCGGACCCAGGGTCGTCGCAGTGATTGGAAGAAAGCAGTCGTTACCCTTAAACCGGGCGAAACGATTGAGCTCTTCGAAGCGTAAAGGAGGAGTAATAATAAATGGCTTATAAATCATTTAAACCGTACACTCCCGGACGCCGTCAGATGACCGTTTCCACCTTTGAGGAAATTACAACAGACAGACCGGAAAAATCCCTTCTGGCTCCTGTTCATAATCATGGCGGTCGTAATGGCTCCGGTAAAATGACAGTTCGCCATCAGGGCGGCGGTCATAAACGTCAGTACAGACTGATCGATTTCAAGAGAGATAAAGATAACATTCCGGCAACTGTTGCTACGATCGAATACGATCCGAACCGTACCTGCCGTATCGCTCTGCTGCACTATGCAGATGGCGAAAAACGCTACATCCTCGCTCCTAAGGGACTGAAGGTTGGCGACCAGGTCGTAAGCGGACCGGAATCCGATATCAAAATCGGCAACTGCCTGCCTTTCACCAACATTCCTCTCGGTACCATCGTTCATAACGTTGAACTGAAGATCGGCAAGGGCGGCCAGATGGTTCGTTCTGCTGGCGCTTCCGCTCAGCTGATGGCTAAGGAAGGCGACTATGCTCTGCTGCGTCTGCCATCCGGCGAACTGAGAAGAGTACACATCCGCTGCCGTGCAACCATCGGAACCATCGGCAACGAAGATCATGAAAACATTACACTCGGCAAGGCCGGAAGAAACCGCTGGCTCGGCGTTCGTCCTGCTAACCGCGGCGTTGTCATGAACCCGAACGATCATCCGCATGGCGGCGGCGAGGGTAAATCTCCTGTCGGACGTAAGCGTCCTGTTACACCCTGGGGTAAACCTGCTTACGGCGTAAAGACCAGGGACAACAGAAAAGCGTCTACTAAACTGATTGTTAAGAGACGTAAGTAAGATAAGGAGGAGTAAAATTGTCCAGATCCGTTAAAAAAGGCCCGTTCGTCGCTTTCTCTCTGGAAAAGAAGATCAACGCGCTGAACGAGACTAAAGAACAGAAAATCATCAAGACCTGGTCCCGTGCATCTACAATCCTGCCGAGCTTCGTTGGACACACAATCGCTGTTCACGACGGCAGAAAGCACGTACCGGTTTACATCACTGAAGATATGGTCGGCCATAAGCTTGGCGAATTCGCTCCGACCCGTACTTTCAAAGGCCATAACAAGACCGATAAGGCGAAATAAGGGAGGAAACAAATGGAAGTTCAGGCAATATCTAGAAATATCCGTATTTCTCCCCGTAAGGTTCGCATCGTAGCCAACCTTATCCGCGGCAAGAAAGCGGGAGAAGCCATTTCTATTCTGCACAACACTCCAAAAGCTGCTTCTAAGATCATTGAAAAATGCCTGAGAAGCGCTATGGCAAATGCAGAAAACAACAACAACATGAACATTGATAATCTCTACATCTCCACAATTTTTGTAGATGCAGGCCCGATTATGAAGAGAGTGCATCCACGCTCCCGTGGACAGGCTTTCGGGATTATGAAACGTACCAGTACACTGACGGTAAAAGTTTCTGAAAAAGAATAGTCGAAGGAGGGAAACGTTTTGGGTCAGAAAGTTAATCCGCATGGAATGCGTGTAGGCGTGATCGATGACTGGGATTCCAAATGGTTTGCAGAAAAAGATTATGCTGCACTGCTTGTGGAAGATGCCAAAATCCGCCAGTTTTTAAAGAAGCACCTGTTTGCTGCAGGAATCTCCAAGATTGGCATTAAACGCGTAGGCAATCGCGTTAAGATTGCTATTTACACAGCTAAACCGGGTATGGTAATCGGCCGCGGCGGCACAGGTATTGAGGACATTAAGAAAGCCCTCGCTGTTGTAACCGACAAAGATGTCGATATCGATATCCTCGAAATCAGATCCGTAGATATGAGCGCTATCCTGGTTGGCGAAAACATCGCTTCCCAGCTTGAAAGACGTATCGGCTTCCGCCGCGCTGTTAAACAGGCAGTTGGCAGAACCATGCGTGCAGGCGCTAAGGGTATCAAGGTAACCGTTTCCGGTCGTCTCGGCGGCGCAGAAATCGCTCGTTCCGAAAGCTACCGTGAAGGTTCCATTCCGCTTCAGACTCTGAGAGCCAACATTGATTACGGCGTAACAACCGCTCACACCACCTATGGTGCAATCGGCATCAAAGTCTGGATCTACAAAGGCGAACTCGCTCCTGGCGAAGTCGTTGAAGAAAACGAAAACGTTCGTACCAATAAAGACCGCGGCAACAACCGCCATGAAGGCAACAGAAGAGGCGGCCGTCGTGGTGATCGCAGAGACCGCAGACCGAAAAACTCTGAAAGGAGTGATTCCTGATGTTAATTCCGAAGCGTACTAAATATCGCAAGCAGTTCCGCGGCCGTATGAAAGGCAAGGAACATCGCGGCAACACCGTTACTTACGGTGAATTCGGCCTGGTAGCAACTGAACCGTCCTGGATCACAAGCCGCCAGATTGAAGCAGCACGTATTGCCATGACCCGTTACACAAAGCGCGGCGGCAAAGTATGGATCAAGATTTTCCCGGACAAACCAGTAACCGCTAAGCCGATCGGCACCCGTCAGGGTTCCGGTAAAGGCGCCGTAGAATACTGGGTGGCAGTCGTAAGACCTGGCCGCGTTATGTTCGAAATGGGCGGCATCCCGGTGGAAGCTGCAAAGGAAGCAATGCACCTTGCAAGCCACAAACTGCCGATCAAGACAAAATTTGTAGTTAAAGGTCAAGAAGTGGCAGGTGAATAAAATGAAGGTCAATGAAATTCGTAACCTGAGCACTGCCGAAATGAATGAAAAGGTTGCCGGCTTAAAGGAAGAACTGTTTAACCTCCGTTTTCAGCTCGCTACAGGACAGCTCGAAAATCCGATGCGTATTCACGAAGTGAAGAAAACCATCGCTAGAATCAAGACTGTTCAGCGCGAAGAAGAGCTGAAGGCTGCCAAGAAGGCATAACAGTTAATCCAAAAGGAGGATCTCAACGTGGCAGAAGAAAGAAAGTTGCGCAAAGTGCGCCAGGGAATTGTTGTCAGCGATAAGATGGACAAAACTGTCGTCGTTGCTGTAGAACGTAAAGTTCCCCATAAGCTGTACAAAAAATCTATTAATACCACAACAAAGTTCAAAGCGCATGACGAAAACAACGAATGCCGTGTCGGTGACACCGTACGCATCGTCGAAACCCGCCCGCTGTCCCATGACAAGCGTTGGAGAGTTGAGAAGATCGTTGCCCGTCAGAACTAATATAGAAAGTTGAATATAGGAGGAAAGGCACGATGATTCAGCAGGAAAGCAGACTCAACGTTGCGGATAATACCGGTGCTAAGAACGTCCTGGTTATTAAAGTCCTGGGCGGTTCCTTCCGTAAAAGCGGCAATATCGGCGATATTGTAGTTTGTACGGTCAAAGATGCAACCCCCGGCGGCGTTGTTAAGAAGGGCCAGGTAGTTAAAGCTGTTGTGGTTCGTTCCGTTAACGGCGTAAGCCGCAAAGATGGTTCCCACATTCGTTTCGATGAAAACGCAGTTGTTATTATTAAAGACGACAAGAGCCCGGTAGGAACACGTATTTTTGGACCGGTAGCAAGAGAACTCCGTGAAAAAGATTTCATGAAGATCGTTTCCCTCGCTCCCGAAGTGCTCTAATAGGGGAGGCAAAGTATGAGTCAGAAACTGCATGTGAAGACCGGCGATACCGTAGTAGTAATCTCCGGCAAAGATAAAGGCAAGCAGGGCAAGATCAAAGCTGCTATGCCGAAAGACGGTCGTGTTGTTGTCGAAGGCATCAACATGATCAAAAGACACACAAAACCGACCCAGGCTAATCCAAAGGGCGGAATTATTGAAAAAGAAGCTCCGATTTACGCTTCCAAAGTTATGCTTCTGGATCCGGAAACAAAGAAACCGACCCGCGTAAAGAAAGTTCAGCAGAATGACGGAACTTTCGTCAGAGCAGCTGTAAAGAGCGGCGCTATTATTGACAAGGCTTAAGCGGGAAGGAGGATAACAAGTGTCCAGATTACATGATTTTTATACTGAGCAGGTCAGAGATTCCCTGCGTGAAAAGTTCGGCTACAAGAATGGCATGGAAATTCCGAAACTGGAAAAGATTGTCATCAACATCGGTGTAGGCGAAGCTACTGAAAACAGCAAGGCTGTAGACGCAGCAGCAAACGACCTGGCAGCAATTACCGGCCAGCGTCCGATGATCTGCAAAGCTCACAAGTCCCTGGCTGCATGGAAAATCCGTGAAGGTATGCCCCTGGGCTGCAAAGTTACCCTTCGCGGGGAAAAGATGTATGAATTCCTTGATCGTCTGATCAACATCGCTCTTCCGCGCGTACGTGACTTCCGCGGCATCAGCGACACCAGCTTCGACGGACGCGGAAACTATGCTTTCGGCGTTAAAGAACAGCTGATTTTCCCGGAAGTTGATTACGAAAAAATCGACCGTATCCGCGGAATGGATATCATTGTAGTAACCACGGCTAAGACTGATGAAGAAGCTCGTGAACTTCTGAAGCAGTTCGGCATGCCGTTCAAGAAATAAGCAGGAGGACAATATGGCAAAGAAGTCTATGTTGGAACGCGAGAAGAAAAGAGAACTCGCAGTTCAGAAATACGCAGCCAAACGTCAGGCACTGAAAGAAGCTGGCGACTGGGAAGCTCTTAGCAAGCTTCCGCGCAATGCTTCCCCAACGCGTCTGCACAATCGCTGCAAACTGACCGGCCGTCCCCACGGCTTTATGCGTAAATTCGGAATTTGCCGCAACCAGTTCCGTGATTTGGCTTACCGCGGAGAAATTCCGGGCATTAAGAAAGCCAGCTGGTAAATTTCGGGAGGAGGATTAAACAATGGTAACAACCGATCCAATTGCGGATATGCTTACCCGTATTCGTAATGCGAACGATGCATATCATGCAACGGTAGATATGCCTGCTTCTAAAATGAAGGCAGCTGTGCTTACAATTTTAAAAGATGAAGGCTTTGTAAAGAACGTAGAACAGGTTGAAGTGGAAAACCATCCGACACTGCGCGTTTCTCTGAAATACGGTGCAAACCGTGAAAAGGTTATCAAAGGCCTGAAGAGAATTTCCAAACCTGGTCTGAGAGTATATGCAAACAAGGAAGAACTGCCGAAGGTTCTCGGCGGTCTCGGAATCGCAATTATTTCCACATCCAAGGGCGTCATGACCGACAAAGCAGCTCGTAAAGCTGGCCTCGGCGGCGAAGTTCTTGCGTTTGTCTGGTAATCCGTAGGAGGAATAATATGTCACGTATTGGCAAAAAACCTATTACGGTTCCGGCAGGTGTGGAAGTCAAGTTTGATGGCCATACCGTCACCGTAAAAGGTCCGAAGGGCACATTAACCCGTAAAATGAATGAAGAAATCGATTTCAAAATTGAAGGCAACGAAATCATCGTTTCCCGTCCGAATGATGAAATCAGAAACCGCTCCCTGCACGGTCTGAACCGTACACTGCTGCACAACATGATTCTCGGCGTAACCGAAGGATTCTCCAAGAAACTGGAAATCCAGGGCGTCGGCTACAATGCACAGATGCAGGGAACAAACCTGAAACTGGCTCTGGGCTTCTCCCATCCGGTTATCGTAACCCCGCCGGAAGGCATTACAATTACAACCCCGTCTTCTGTTGTTATCGTGGTATCTGGCTGCGATAAGGAAAAGGTTGGCCAGGTTGCGGCTGAAATCCGCGGCTGGAGACAGCCTGAACCTTACAAAGGCAAGGGTATCCGTTATTCCGGTGAATACGTACGCCGTAAGGCTGGTAAGACCGGCGCAACAAAGTAAGACAGGAGGTAAAAAAATATGCGTAAAAATGCAACCAGAAATGCGGTTATCCGCCGCCATCTGCGTCTTCGTAAGAAAATCTCCGGTACTGCAGCTTGCCCGCGTCTTAATGTATTCCGTTCCCTCGGAAACATCTATGCACAGGTCATTGATGATGAAGCTGGCGTAACACTCGTATCGGCTAATACCTTAGATAAGGAAATCAAGGCTGAATTCCCATACGGCGGCAACGTTGATGCAGCTAAGGCTGTAGGCATTCTCGTCGGCAAGAGAGCTCTTGAAAAAGGAATTGAAACAGTCGTGTTCGACCGCGGCGGTTATATCTATCACGGAAGAGTCCAGGCTTTGGCTGAAGGCGCTCGTGAAGCCGGATTGAAATTTTAAGGTAGAAGGAGAAGACACATGCCAAGATTTGAAAAACAGGAATCCGACTTACAGGAAAACGTTGTTTTCATCAACCGCGTTGCTAAAGTCGTTAAAGGCGGCCGTCGTTTTTCCTTTGCAGCTGTTGTCGTAGTCGGCGATGGCAAAGGTAAGGTCGGTGCAGGCCTCGGCAAAGCAGCTGAAGTTCCTGAAGCGATTCGTAAAGGCGTCGAAGATGCCAAAAAGAACATGATCACTGTCGCTCTGAAGAACGGCACAATCCCCCATCCGATGCTCGGCGTTTATGGCGCTGGCAAAGTTGTCATGAAACCGGCTGCTGAAGGTACCGGCGTCAAGGCAGGCGGCCCGGTTCGTGCCGTACTCGCTATGGCAGGCATCAGAAACATTCTGACCAAGTCTCTCGGTTCCTCTAACCCGATCAACATGGTAAGAGCAACCCTGGACGGTCTCTCCAAGCTCGAAAATGCAGAGACTGTTGCAGCCCTCCGCGGCAAGAGCCTGGACGAAATTTATAACTAAGGGGGCCCCTCATGAAAGTTATTGTTACTCTGAAGAAAAGCGTGATTGGCTCCAGACCGGAACATATCGCTACTATTAAGGCGCTGGGACTTCATAAGACCCACTCCTCCGTAGAAAAAGAACTTACCCCGCAGATTAAGGGCATGATTCATTCTGTCCGTCATCTTGTAGACTGCAAAGAAATTGCAGAATAATTGAGAAGGAGGTGCGCTAATGAAACTGCATGAACTGAAACCTGCAGAAGGTTCTACTTCTGCTCGCCGCCGCGTAGGCCGTGGCCTGGGAAGCGGAATGGGCAAAACAGCTACCCGTGGTACCAAGGGTCAGCACGCTAGAACCGGCGGCGGCACACGTCCGGGATTTGAAGGCGGCCAGCTTCCACTGTATCGCCGTCTCCCGAAACGCGGCTTTAAAAATGTCCTTGCAAAAGAATATGCTGTAGTCAATGTAGAAACGCTCAATCGTTTCGATGACAACGCTGTTGTTGATCCGGCTGCTCTCGTTGAAGCAGGTATTCTGAAAAACGTTCTCGATGGTGTACGTATTCTGGGAAACGGTGAACTCACAAAAGCTCTGACCGTTAGAGCTCAGGGATTCACTAAGGGCGCTCAGCAGAAAATCGAAGCAGCAGGTGGAAAAGTAGAGGTGATCTGATATGGGATCTGTGATCGCAAATATTTTTGCTAACAAAGAACTCAAAGATCGCATACTGTTCACATTCTTGATGTTCGTCATCTTCCGTCTCGGGGTTCATATCCCGGTACCGGGAGTTGACGCTTCCGTCATTGAAAGCCTGTTCACATCTGGAAACCTCTTCGGCTTCCTGGATTTGTTCTCGGGCGGCGCGCTCAGCAAATTCTCCATATTTGCCATGAGTATCACGCCGTACATCAACTCATCCATTATCATGCAGCTCCTGACTGCCGTCATTCCTACTCTCGAAGAGTGGAGAAAAGACGGGCAGGAAGGTTACAAGAGAATACAGAAGGTCACAAGATACTTCACTGTATTCCTTGCAGCCGTTCAGGCATTCGGCATGACGTACGCCCTCCGTATCAACAATGCACTTGTTGACAACAGCTGGCTGTACTTTACATTCGTTGTAGTCGTCCTCATCGCTGGCACCTGCCTCCTGATGTGGATCGGCGAAAAAATTACGGAACACGGAATCGGCAATGGCATCTCGCTGATCATCTTCTGCGGCATCGTAGCCCGCTTCCCGCAGGCTATTTCCACCGTTATTGATTATCTGCAGGTCGGCACCATTTCCCCGTTCCAGCTGCTCCTGTTCCTCGTCATTGCTCTGGCTATGATCCTCATGGTCATTGAAATCAACGAAGGACAGCGCAGAATCTCCATCCAGTACGCTAAGCGCGTCATCGGCCGCAGAATGTACGGCGGTCACTCCACCTATTTACCTCTCAAGGTCAATCAGGCTGGCGTTATCCCGATCATCTTTGCTTCCTCGATTCTCATGCTTCCCGTAACTCTTGCACAGTTCGTCCACATCGGATGGGTGCAGGCAGTAGGAAACTTCTTCGGATGGGGCACCTGGCCTAATACCATCTGCTATGGCATTCTGATTTTTATCTTCACGTACTTCTATACGGCCATCTCGGTCAATATCAAGGAACTGGCAGATAACATGAAGAAGTATGGCGGTTTCATCCCGGGCATCCGTCCTGGCGAACCGACCATGATCTACATTGACAGAGTATTATCCAGAATCACCTTGACTGGTGCAGTATTCCTGGCATTCATTGCTATCCTTCCGAACTTCATCGGAAACATCACCGGCATTCAGGGCGTCTACTTCGGTGGTACGTCACTCCTGATTATCGTCGGCGTTGCACTGGATACCATGAGACAGGCACAGTCCTATATGGTGACAAGAAACTATCAAGGCTTTATTAAATAAGGAGTAGGGATATGTATATCTTATTAATGGGACCTCCAGGCGCCGGCAAAGGCACCCAGGCGGAAAAGCTCATTCGTGAATACGGCATCCCCCAGATTTCCACCGGCGACATGTTCCGTGCTGCCGTGAAATCTGGAACGGCTCTTGGCAAAGAAGCTAAAAGCTATATGGACAAGGGAGCCCTTGTACCGGACAGCGTAACAGTGGGTATCGTCAAAGAAAGACTCGCTCAGGATGACTGCAAAAAAGGCTGGATCCTGGACGGCTTCCCGAGAACCACTGCCCAGGCTTCCGCTCTGGATGCGATCCTTCATGACCTTGGCATTCAGCTGACGGCAGTGCTCGACTTCAACGTCAACAGGGACGACCTGGTGAAGAGAGTCAGCGGCCGTCTTGTTTGCCGTCAGTGCGGCGCTTCCTTCCATAAGGAATTCCGCCCGCCGAAACAGGAAGGCGTCTGCGATAACTGCGGCGGCGAACTGTATCAGCGCGCTGATGATAATGAGGTGACCGTCAGAGAACGTCTGGCAGTCTACGATACATCCACAAAACCTCTGATCGATTACTACAAAGTAAGCGGCCGTTATTACGAAATCAACGGAGATCAGTCCATGGATCAGGTATTTGCCGACGTCCAGGCTGCGCTTAAGAAGGCATCCGAATGATTACGATTTATACGCCGGAAGAAGTAGAGAAGATTGCCGCAGCCGGGAAACTGACTGCGGATACACTCTCTATGCTTGAGAAAGAGGTAAAGCCGGGAATCAGCACGTTGGAGCTTGATGAAATGGCTGAAAAATTTATCAGAGACAGAGGCGGCATCCCGAGCTGCAAAGGCTATGAAGGATATCCGGCAACACTTTGCACCTCTGTTAACGATACTGTTGTCCATGGTATACCATCAGCGAGAAAAATTTTAAAAAAAGGTGATATTATTTCTCTCGATCTTGTGGTAGAATTGAATGGTTACATGGGTGATTCCTGTATCACCGTTCCAGTAGGACACACAAACAAGAAAAACCTCCAGCTCATTAAGGCCACGGAAGGTGCGCTTTTCGCAGGCATCAAACAGGCAGTTATAGGGAATACTGTAGGCGACATCGGACATGCGGTGGAAAGCTATGTCAAGCCATACGGATACGGCGTCCTGCGTGAATACGTGGGCCACGGCATCGGCATCGGCATGCATGAAGACCCGGAAGTACCGAACTACGGCACCCCGGGACACGGACCGCGTCTCGAAGAAGGTATGTGTATCTGTATCGAGCCTATGATCACCATGGGCAGCCCAGACATCATCACACTGCGTGACGGATGGGGCGTAGTGACCGCAGACGGACTTCCGTCCGCACACATCGAACATACCATTACCATTACCAAAGATGGTCCGAGAATTCTTACGCTGCGTAATTGATTCCATCATTATTACCGGCGGACAGCATATGATAAGCCAAAGGAGGCTCGCATGAGCAAGGCAGACGTTATTGAAGTAGGAGGCAGAGTAGTAGAAAAACTTCCAAACGCCATGTTCCGTGTTAAACTGGAAAACGGCGGCCATATTGTACTGGCTACTATTTCCGGAAAGATGCGTATGAATTTCATCCGTATACTGCCCGGAGACAAGGTAACAGTGGAATTGACGCCCTATGATTTAGAGCACGGCAGGATTACCTATCGTTACAAGTAAGTAAGGAGGAACCAAGATGAAGGTCAGACCGTCCGTTAAAAAGATGTGCGACAAATGCAAGATCATCAAACGCAAAGGCCGCGTAATGGTTATTTGTGAAAATCCGAAACATAAGCAGAGACAAGGTTAATTAAAAGGAGGTTAAAGAGTAGATGGCACGTATAGCTGGTGTAGACTTACCAAGAGATAAGCGCGTTGAGATCGGCTTAACTTATATTTATGGAATTGGCCCCACTCTTTCCAAAGACATTCTTAGCAAGGCAGAAATCAATCCTGATACCCGTGTAAGAGATCTGACAGAAGATGAAGTTGCTAAGATCCGCAACGTACTCGCAGATTACAAAGTAGAAGGGGATCTCTGTAGAGAAGAATCTCTCAACATTAAACGTTTGGTTGAAATCGGTTCTTACAGAGGCAGACGTCATCGTGCAGGACTCCCGACTCGTGGACAGCGCACAAAGACCAACGCCCGCACACGCAAGGGCCCGAAGAAGACGATCGCAGGCAAGAAGACTGCGACCAAGAAATAATGTTGAAGGAGGGATAACATGGCTACGGTAAAAAGCAAAGCAAAAAGAAAAGAAAGAAAACATGTAGAATCCGGTGCAGCTCATATTCGTTCTACTTTCAACAACACGATCGTAACGATTACTGATTCCAACGGCAATACCATTGCCTGGGCATCCGCTGGCGGACTTGGATTCAAAGGATCTCGTAAGAGTACACCATTTGCAGCTCAGATGGCAGCTGAACAGGCAGCTAAAGTTGCAATTGATCAGGGTATGCGTTCGGCAGACGTATTCGTCAAAGGCCCGGGCGCTGGCCGTGAAGCGGCCATTCGTGCACTGCAGGTTGCAGGAATCGAAGTCAGCAGCATTAAGGACGTTACACCGATTCCGCATAACGGCTGCCGTCCTCCAAAACGCAGAAGAGTATAAGGATAATCCCTTTGCGTATCATTTTGGCGCTGCAAGGCGCAGAAGGAGGACTTTCGGATGATCGAAAATACAAGCTTCACAATTAAGACTGTTGAACTCAGTGATGACAAACGTCATGGCGTGTTCGAATGCGAACCTCTCGAAAGAGGGTATGGTATCACTCTGGGAAACAGCCTCAGACGCGTGTTGCTTTCATCTTTAGACGGTGTGGCTATTACGTCTATCAAAATCGACGGCGTGCTTCATGAATTTTCCACTATAAACGGCGTCAGAGAAGATGTAACAGATATGATTCTGAATCTGAAGAAAATCCGTTTCATCGTTCATGATGAAGCGACTTTCCCAATCACAGTCAGAATCGATATTACTAAAGAAGGTATTTTCCATGCCGGCGATATGGAATTACCGGCTGAAATAGATGTTCTCAATACGGAACTCCCGATTTGCACACTTGACGCAGATGCTCATCTCGGAATGGAAATGACCATCAACCGTGGGCATGGGTATGTTCCATTTTCGAAGAACAAAAGGGATGACGACGTTATCGGCGTAATCCCGATCGACTCCATTTATTCTCCTGTCATTAAATGCAACTACCTCGTCAGCGATACCCGCGTAGGCAATGAAATGGACTACGACAAGCTGACACTGGAACTGGACACCGATGGTTCCGTCCAGGCAGACGATGCAGTAGCAACGGCTGCCAAGATCCTCATCAGCTGCTTTGAAAACTTCAGCAAGATCGGCATCAGCCAGGCTGGCACCGATATCGTCAAAGACGATGGAGCAGAAGCAGAAGCTGAACCTGATCAGGATAAAGTCAACGAAGATGCTGTAAGGGATCTTCCGATTGACGAACTCGAACTGTCCGTCCGTGCATTTAACTGCCTGAAGAGAGCAGAGATCAACACGATCGGCGAACTCACAGACAAGACAGAGGATGAATTGACCCGTGTACGCAACCTTGGAAAGAAATCCGTCGATGAAATCAAGGAGAAACTCTCCAACTTCAGAGAATACGGACTTCACCTGAAAGATTCCAAGGATTGATATAGTTATAGGAGGAAAGAAATGGCTCGTAGTAGATTGAGAAGAGTCAGCGGCGCTCGTAAGGCACTGCTGCGCAGTCTCGTAACCGCTCTTTTCCAGCATGGCAGCATCGTTACAACCGAAGCTAAAGCCAAGGAACTTCGCCACGTAGCAGACAAGATGATCTCCCTCGCTAAGAGAGGCGATCTCCACGCTCGTCGTCAGGCTGAAGCTTTCGTAATGGACAAAGACGTTACAAAGAAACTGTTTGATGAAATTGCAAAGAAATATACCGAACGCAACGGTGGCTACACCACCATGGCAAAACTCGAAGCTCGCCAGGGCGACAACGCTCCCCAGGTCCTGATCGCACTTGTCGACTAATTCGGTTCAAGAAAACCGCGGAAATCTCCGCGGTTTTCTTATTGGGATCGGGCATGTCAAATCACTCTGAAAATGGTACAATAGCAGTGTACGTATTTCGAAGACTGGCGGAGAAGTCCGCTTTTAAAGGAGCACAACCATGGCAATGAATTTTGATATCCCTGACATCACTGAAAACGGCGAAAAAGCGGCCGCAGGCGGACAGAGAAGGAAACCCAGAAGGATAGGGGCTCTGCGCCTTGGAGACACGCTGAGGGCCGTTTCCCGTCATTATACAGCAACACTGGAGAACAAGGACGAAGATAAGGAAGCCGAATTCTATTCCTTGTCAGAAGGAGAAGAAAAAGCATCCTTCTACGGGATGGACGTATCCGTTACCGGCATCTGCATCAGAAAGAAGAAGGTCGCTGCCATTTACGTTGAAATGGAAACAAAGAACCGCGATGAGTTCATCAAGAAACTGGAAGAAGCAGAAGGCAGCGCAGAACATGCCAACAACATGGACATTTTCGCTGATACCGTCACTTCCATTTTCGTCACCATCCCGGCCAAAGGAGATTCTTCCTTCACGACAGCCCTCATGGACAGCGCAGAAGTGAAAGCTCTTTCTGACAACGAAGCCATCAAGGCAGAAGAAGAAGCGAAGAAAGGCGGCCTCCGCCACCGCATCTGGAAGACATACTTCGATCCTGTCGGACGCATCAGCAGAAAAGCGTACCTGCCAAAGATGCTCATGGTCGGTGCACCGGCAGCTTTCCTCTTTGCTCTCACCTGCTTCAAGCCGGAGCTCTTCGTAGGAGAAACGAACTTCTTCATCGCTGCCTTCCTGATCTTGGGGACACTCTGCTTCATTTCCCTCATCAGCCTTGGCATGAGAAGACTGTCGGATATCGGCAAGTCCCATATGTATTACTGGGCATTCTTTGCTCTTCTCTTCGTCATTCATCAGGCAGGGGAAGAATTCTTAGGTTCCCAGCTCAATGCGACGCGCCTCATTGCCGTCATCTTCATGATTGTTGTCATCCTTCTGGCATTCATCCCGGGAGATCCCAAGAGAAACAAGTACGGCCCTGTACCGAAAGAATAATCATTTAGACCAAAAAGGGGCTGTGACAAAATGGTTAACCATTTTGCCACAGCCCCTTTTTTCTATTGGAAAATTCCATTAAAGGATTATCTAACAAATGTATTTATTGGCTCTGTCTGAAAACCTCAAAGGATGCTTCGCCTTTTTAGAAACTGCACCCCTATCGCCCTTCGGGCACTTCCCTCCGTTGGGGGAAGCTCGGCGAAACAACAAAAGAACTCAGTTCTTATTTGTTTTGAACTTATATAGCTGCGTTCGAAGGAAAAGTAAAACATAGAAACAATACAGCCGCCTTGCAGGCTGGGAAATGATGTTTCAGTCGCCTCCGGCGCCAGCTCCCCCTACGGGGCGAGCTCAGACACCCTTAAACCTCGCTTCGCTCGAGGAAGAGCAACCGGTATTTAACTGAATTTTGTCACTGCCTCTTTTCTTCATGCATAAAAAAAGAGCTCCGCGATTGCGGAGCTTTATATTTGGTGGAGGCGGTGCCCGGAGTTGAACACGGGGATAAGGGCCTTGCGGGGCCCACGCCTTAGCGCTTGGCTACACCGCCATAAGAAACTATTCTAAGTATATCGCGCTTTTTCGAAAAAGTAAAGGGAAGCAGGAAAGCTTCCCTTTTTAATATACATAAATCACTATTTGTAATTGACAGGCTGGATGGTTTTATGTTCATCAGAGACCCAGATGGTATAGGCGCCAGGGACCTGGATGCTGTAGGCATTCTCGCGGTCTGTGTATTCCTTGACGAACGGATCATCCTCCTTCTTCCGCACGATCATGACGCTGTCGGGACTGGCCAGGAGTGTTTCGAAGGACATGAACGGCATGACGTTCTTGGCATGCCAGGAAAGGCCGCCCGGTTCGAGGTCGTCGATCTCATCTCTCGGGACTGCTCTGTAAATATCCTTTTCGCTGTAGAAGACGGAAGACGTACGGTAGTCGCCGACGAAGGCAATGGGCGCTTCGCCTGTGTTCATGTGTTTTAAAGCAAGGCCGACTTCCTTGCCGGAGTGCTTCAGCATGATGGAAGGCGCTGCCAGGAAGGTGAGGGCAATGAGTACGACGAATGTGCCAAGCGCTGCTTTCTCGATGCGAAGGGAAATATTTTGATAAAGGATGGCTGTCAGAATCGCCATGGAGAAGAGGGCGGGGAAGGTATATGTCGTGTACTTGGTGGCAATCAGTTCAAAGAAGACGAAGACGCCGAGTGCATAGAAGGCAAGGAGCTGGGTAGCGTCTTTGGCGCTCCTGAAGTCCAGTTTCCTTTCCTTCCATCTTTTGTAGAGGGAATAAGGAATGAAGAGGCTCCAGGGAAGGAAGCCTACGAGGTAAACGAGGATGTAGAAGTACCATGTATTATGGGATGGATGCTCCGAAACCGTAGCGCGGAGGAAATTGTGGACACCGAGGAAATTCAGGATGAAGTCATTCCCGTGGATATGCCACATGATGCCGTACCAGGGGGCTCCGATGAGAACAAAGAGGAGGAGGCCGGAAATCAGGTGGACATGGAGCATCTCGCGGATGTCTTTCTTATAGAGAAGGAAGAGGACGCATCCAAGGCCCGGGAGAAGGATTCCGATCGGCCCCTTTGTCAGTGTCGCAAAAGCGGCTGCCACATAGCAGAGGTAGTAGTACTTCCTGTTTTCCGCATATCCCAGGTAGAAGAAAGCGACAGCGGTGCTCATGAAGAGGTAGAGCGTAGTATCCGTGATGACGGACTTGGAAAGGATCCATGTTTCTACGGAAACACCGAAGATCAGGGCGGAGAGCCATCCGATCTTCTCCCCGTATACTTTTCTGGAAAACCAGTAAGTAAAGAGAAGGGACGCTGTGCCCATGATGGCAGCCGGGAGGCGCGCAGCTGCTTCGTTGAATCCGAAGACGGCAAAGGACGCTGCCAGTTCCCAGTAGTAGAAAATAGGCTTGTCATACCAGAAACGGCCGTAAATCTGAGGGGATATCCAGTCGCCGGACAGGACCATCTCGCGGGCTGTTTCTGCATAATTGGCTTCTGCCGTATCCGTGACGGCCAGAAGGTTGTTTCCTGCCAGGTACAGGACAAGCGACAGGATGAGCAGTACCGCGTAGGGATGACTGCGCATGAATTTGGACATGAAGCGCCTCCAAAGGATACAATTGCGGGCCGGTCAGGAGCGTATCATACGGCCGGTCACACGGAAAGAAAAAATAATCATCGACATGGGAAAGGTCTTTCCGCACTCTTTCCCTCATTTCACTGACCTAAGCATATCCGATGGATTTGAATGAATATACACAAATTTTTAAACAAAAAATAAATAGGATAAATGGAACTTGCATGAAGTTTTTTCCATGCGTATCATTAAGATAAGAAAGTCTATGAAAAGGCGGACTTCTGGAAAGAGGGATGGACATGACAATACGAATGAGGATGATTCTTTCCCACATACTGGTATGCGTGCTTCCTATCATCATGACGCTTTTCGTGCTTGCTTCATCCCTCGCGGGATTGATCCTGTATGCTAAGGCAGGCAACCATGTCATGCCGGAAAGCGATTACCAGTTTGATACGATCACATGGGCACTCAGCATGGATATTTTCCATACGATGCGCCATGGCGGAGAACCGCAGGATTTCCAGTGGCTTGTGGATATTGTGGACCCGGTGCAGACGTACGTGATCCTGACCCGTGACGGGGAAGTGATTTACGGATACGGCAATGAAGCGCTCAGAGGCGATATCATCTGCATGCGTCTGGGAATCAGGGATAATATAGGAATCGATAAATCCAACAGCATTTTCAGCCTGACGGAAAATGGTAATTATGACTACATGGAGCGGCAGCTGATCCGCGGCCATGAGTATGACCTCTATGTCGCTGCGCGCCAGCCTGTCGGCAGGAATGACAATGCCATCAAAAAGGCTTTCCAGGAAACGAATAAATTCGTCGGTATCTGACTTGTGATTTTCATCCTTGGCACGAGCTGGTTCCTCTCCCGCTTCCTCATCAGAAGAATCGTTGATCCGCTCCGGGAACTGAAGAGGGGGTCCGAGGAAATCCAGGAAGGAAATCTGGATATTCATCTCCATTACGACCGGTTCGATGAATTTACCCCCGTCATGGTGGCTTTCAACCTGATGAGCGAGAAGCTGAAAGAGTCCCTGAAGGAAAGAGAAAAAGATGAAGAGAAAAGAAAAGAGCTCATCGCAAGTATTTCCCATGATATAAGGACGCCTCTGACATCGATCCGCGCCTACGTCGAAGGGCTTCTGGACAATGTGGCCGATACACCTGAAAGAAGGAAGAAGTACCTTCTGGTCATTCAGAAGAAGGCAGACGTCCTGGAGCGCATGATCGAGCAGCTGATGCTTCTGACAAAAATGGACGTCGGCGAGAAGGTCCTTCCGCAGGAATCCATCAATCTGTCGCATCTCACGAAGGAAATCATCGATGAGAACAAGATCAGCTGGGAGAAGAGCGGGGCTGAATTTGAAACATTCATGGAAGACAATGTGCCGATCAAGGGAAGCCATCTTCTCTTGGAACGCATCATGGAAAACCTTGTGACGAACAGTTTGAAGTACAAGACAGAAGACAAGGTCAAGATTTTTGTGACCGTCAGGAAGGAAAAAGGCAGAGCTATATTCAATCTGGCGGATGACGGGCCGGGAGTTCCGGAAGAGGCGCTTGGGCGGCTTCTGGAAGCCTTCTACCGGACCGATAAGGCAAGGAGCAGGACGGAAAATGGCAGCGGGCTTGGCCTGGCCATCGTAAACCGTGCTGCGAGCCTCATGCATGGCGAGATAAAAGTAGAAAACAGAAAGCCGCACGGGCTTTCATTCACGATTTCATATCCATTGGAGGGAGACCATGACAAAGAGAATACTGATCGTTGAAGATGATGATGATATTGCTTCCATTGAGAAGGATTACCTTGAAGTCAGCGGCTATGAGGTGCATGTCGAGGAAGACGGCGCCAAAGGCCTTTCTGAAGCGCTGACAGGGATTTATGACCTTTTCCTCTTAGACGTGATGCTTCCCAACATGGACGGCTTTGAAATCTGCCGGAAGCTTCGCGACAAGACAGACAAGCCGATCATGCTCGTCACGGCAAAGCGGGAAGACATCGACAAGATCCGCGGCCTTGGCTATGGCGCGGACGACTACATCGCAAAGCCATTTTCCCCGGGCGTCCTTGTTGCAAAGGTCAAGGCGCAGCTGGCGCAGTATGACCGCCTCAAGGGAACGAAGAAGGAAACAAAGCGCATCACGCTTGGCGACATCATGCTCGAACCGGATACGAGAAGAGTCTGGGTCGACGGCAAGGAGAAGGAACTGCCGAACAAGGAATTCCAGCTCCTTGAATTCCTGATGGAACATCCGGATGTCGTATTCAGCAGGGAATCCCTTTATACGCGCATCTGGGGCCTCGATTCCCTGGGAAATACATCTACCGTGCCCGTCCATATCAACAGGCTGCGTGAAACCGTGGAAAAAGATCCGGCCAATCCACGTCACATCATCACTATCTGGGGCGTAGGATATAAATTCAAACCGTAAAAGACATTGAAAAGAGGGTGTACATGAATTCATGTGCATTCTCTTTTTATTTTCGGCTTCCTGAAAAGAAACAGGGGGAGAAGTATCGAAATTTCTATGTGAATTCTTTTCTCGAAAGTAAAATCGTTGTATACTAAATGATACAGTGATAATTGATTCAGGTTTCATTCCTGGGAAGGGACGCGGGACCAGCCGGCCTAAATTTGTCAGGCTCTGCCCGTGCTTTTCGGGTGCATGAAAGCACTCTTTACATTCTGGAAAGAAAGGTTATTATGATACTACTTCAGATTCTGTGGGATGATATCCTGCCGCTCTTTGCCTTCATCGGGGCAGGGGTGTTTCTGGACAGCAAGTTCAAGATCGACATATCGACGTACAGCCGCCTGACGATCTGGGTCGTGCTGCCCTGCTTCATTTTTTACACGATGTACAGGTACCACTTCGAATCGGATGATCTCCTGATGATTCCTGCGGTGCTCATTCTTCTGGCGGTCATGTACCTCCTCTCGATGGGAATGGCGCATGTGTTCCATCTGGGAGGGGCGGAAAAGGGCGCTTTTGAAGCCGTTTCCTCCTTCTCGAATGCCGGCCATATCGGAGCCGCTCTGGCTGTCATGATTTTCACGCATCCGCCCTTTGCCACGGAAGGCGGCAGCACGCCGCATCTTACTGAGGCCATGGGGACGATGGTCATCATCATGATTGTCATGAACATTGTCGTCAATACCTTCGGTGCAGCGCTTATCAGAAGCCGCGGGTCGACGGTCAAGGAAGTCCTCTCCTTCATGGTGAAGATGCCTGCCCTCTATGCGGCCATCCTTGCCATCCTTGTCAGAAGTGCAGGCATCCATCTCGAGCATACCTTCCTCTGGCCAGTCCTCACGCACTTCAATGGCGCATTTATTGTCCTTGTCACCGTCACGATCGGTCTTCAGCTTCACAGGAGCAAGCTCAGGAAACCGGACCGTTTCATCCTTGCCACGTCTTTCAATAAGCTGATTCTCTGTCCGGCCATTGCGTGGGTCGTCCTGACTCTCTTTGGCGGTGCGTTCAGCCCGATTGCTTCGCAGGTATTCTTCATCTGCGCAGCCGTGCCGTCCTCGATGGCTCTTATCATTTACGGCGTCGAATACGGTGAGGATGCAGGCCTTGTGACGCAGTCCGTTCTCTTCAGCACGGTTGCCGGCGCTCTGACGCTGACGTGCATGATTTACCTCGCGCGGGTTCTTTTCCCGCTGGCAGGCTGAGGAGGGAACGATATGGCATTCTTACAGATCATTACAGACAACATCCTTCCGCTTCTCGTATTCGTGGCAATCGGATACCTCATGGACAGGAAATTCAATATGAACGTCGCATCTCTCACCAAGCTGACCTTCTACGTCGTCCTTCCATGCTTCATTTTCTACAGCATTTATGTCGCCAAATTCAATATGGCGATGTTCAACGTATTCCTTCTGGCATGCGCCCAGATGGTGGTCATTGCCATTTTTGCCTGGTTCGTCGGAAAGCTGCGCGGCTTCTCTCCGGCAAAAATAGAAGCTTTCAAGAACGGCACCATGTTTTCCAACAGCGGAAATATCGGTATTGCGCTGATTGCTCTTGTCTTCACGAATGCGCCTTACGTCATTGACGGCAAGACGCCCTACCTTGCTGAAGCGCTGGCAGCAGCTACACTGATGCTCGTCGAAATGAACATGACGCTCAACACGATCGGCCTGTATCAGGCAGGCAAGGGGAGACTGACACCGAGAGATGCCCTTTCCGTCGTCTTCCACATGCCGGTCGTCTATACGCTGGCCCTTGTCTTCTTCATCAAGTACATCGGCTTTGATATGCGCGCGACCTTCCTCTGGCCTGTACTCCAGAACTGTGCCTCGGCTCTTGTCGCCATCGTCATGATTGCCCTTGGCATGCAGATCCACAGGAGCAAGGTCTCCTTCGGGGATATCGACGCATGGCTCGGAAGCGGCATCCGCCTGATTTTTGCTCCGATTTCCGCATACATCCTGATCCACGTATGGGGCTTCTTCGGCATCGAATTTTCGCAGGCCGTCAATCAGACGATCCTGATCATGTCGTCCGTTCCGGCCGCCGTCAATTCCGTCCTGTACGCCGTCGAATTCCAGAACTGCGAGGACTTTGCGACCGAGCTCGTCATGATGAGTACATTTCTCTCCTGCATTACCATGACAGGAACGATCTTCGTGGCAAGACTTCTCTTCCCGATCTAAGGATAGGGATTCAATGAATAAGCATTAAAAAAAGATGTGCACCCATTGCGGTGACACATCTTTTTTATTGCGTTACTCCTTATAATATCCCTTTCACGCGAAGTTTGATTCTTTCGAAGAAGGAAAGCTTTTCAAGGCAGCGGATTCTGGCGGCGCGGACAATGTCCGTGACTTCCATCCGTTCTTCTTCGGAAAGCTGTTTTCCAGAGAAGCGGGCATGGATGAGGATGTCCAGCATCCGGTCGAAGTTTTCAAATCTTGGGTCGAGGGAAAGCTTCTTCATTTCATCATACGATGCATTTTCCGGGATGCCTGCCCAGAGGGAGAGGCGGGAAATATAGTCGAGAAGGTCATTGAAGCCTTTCTTGTCCTTCACAGCGCGGTCAAGGATCTTCGGTACCTTCCTCATCTTCATGATCGGATAGAGGGAAAGGAGAAGAAGTAAAATGACGATCGGAATGATGACAGGAAGGAGGGAGGAGCGGGGAGAAACCTGCTGGGCCTGTTTGGGAGATGGCTGCGCTTTTGGCTGGGGCTGGGACTGGCTCTGCTGTTTTTGCTGCTGCTGATCCTTCTGCCCGTTATTATCAGGCATCGTTCCTTTGGAATCCTTCGGATCCGACGGTGCATCAGGGGCGCCTGTATTGTTTCTCTTCTTGTCTTCCGGATTCGGGAACGGGTTCTCTGCGCCTTCGATGCCAGGTGTCACTTCACAGGGACGCCAGCCGATGCCATCGACGTAGACTTCTGCCCATGCGTGGGCATGGCGGTCATTGACGCCAAGCTTGTGGAGGCCCTGCGGCGAAAGCGAAGCGCCGTTGATTTCATCTTTGTCAACGGAAAGGCCGGACACGTAGCGGGCAGGAATGCCTGATTCGCGGAGCATCATGACAGCGGCGGAAGCAAAGTAAGTGCAGTAGCCTTCGCGGCTCTCTGTCAGGAAGTAGGAGATGAAATCCTTGCCTTCCGGCGTCTTTCCGGGGTGCGTCGTGTACTTGTAGTTCTTGGCGAAGAAACGCTGGATCTGTTCGACGCGGGAGCGTTTTTCTGCCATCGTCGTGACCTTCGTCAGCCCTTCCACCTGTTTCAAGGCGGGTTTCACTTCGTCCGGCACGGTCAGGTAGTGTGCATAGACGAAATTGCGGTAAAGCGCTTCGCCGTTTTCATATGTCCTGAAGTAGGCATCGCCTGTCCGTTCATTGTCATAGAAGGAAAGGACGGCGCCTTCCGGATAGTCCCAGACATAGGTGCTGTAGGCTTTTCCTTCGCGGCTGACAGGCGCGCGGTCGTAATTGAAGAGCGGAGCGCCGAAGCTGGCATCATACGGGAGCAGGAAGTAGCGGCTCTTGTCATAGACAGCATCGACAGCGAAGTCCTTCTTGAGGAGCGGTACCTTCACCCTTTCAGGCAGGTAGTTTTCAAGACTCTGCGAAAGGGCAGGGCTTCTGGAAATAACTTCCATGAGCCATGCGCCCTGGTCGTACCATTCTCCCTGATTTCCTGTAAACAGATGGAGAACGTCGTCATAGTCACCGGCCGGAAGTTCCTTCCACTGGTTGTCCTTATAGACACTTCCATGCCAGCTCCTGAGGTACATGCGTTTTGTCGCGCCGGCCGATTCGATGTCGGCAATGATGCGGCCCGTGTAGCGCACGCCCGGCGTATCGCCCAGTTTCCCGGTGCCGGCTCCCTTCATCATGCCCGTGTAGGCATTGCCTGCGTAGAAGATCGGATCATAGGGGTCCGTCATGGAGAGGATCGTGTCCTGCGCGCGGGCAAGGAGACGGGGCTGCTCATAACGGGAAGGCGGGATGACGAGGGAAAATACAGCGCCCAGGATGACGGCGGCAAGGAATGCGCCGACTTCCGGATCGCCCTGGCCCTTGTTTCCCAGCATCGCAGGTGTCGTCAATGCATAAGCGCCCAGAAGGATAATGGAAAGCGTCGGCGGTTCGAAGCCGAAGTAGAAAGAGAAAAGGATGGCAGCAAGGGAGAGGAAGGTCGCGATGACGCGTCCAAGCCTTGCGGTCGAACCGTATAGGAAGAGCCAGGAAATTGCCATGAGAAGGAAGGTCCTGGCCGGCAGCGGACTGAACCGGATGAGGAGCTTTGGCACTTCCATGTCAAGGTTGTACGCTTCATTCAGATTCTGGATGAAGGGGATCGAAGCCGAGAGCGCGCTCTGGTAAAGCGTCCCGTAAGAGAGGAGAAGCGCTGTCGGGAATGTCATGAAGAAAATGAGGAGGATGGCGGTTCTTCTTCGAAAGCCGGCTGCCATCGTCAGGACGGAAAGCGCAAAGACGATGAAGGCGCCGATGATGCCCATGAGGTAGCCGTAGGAGCCGATGAGGGAAAAGACCAAATGGATCAGGCCGAAGGCACCGAGTGCGGAGATGAAGGAGATGGTAACGTACTTTCTTGTCATGTTCCGCCTCCCATCGCGCGCATGATCGCGTCTTTTCCGGAAAGCTGCGCTTCCCTGGAATCCCTTGTGCACCAGATGACAGGGTGAAGGGAGGGGGAGACAGAAGGCGCCGGATTATCCGTCATATAAAGAATAGGAATGTAAGGAGAAAGTCCGCCCGTCTTCAGGGCGTCTTTCTGTCCGCCTGCCAGGAAGGAGGCGATGGCATCAGACCATTCCTCCTGATTCCTGATCATCTGTGTGATGATAGAGCCCGTGCCTGCATTCCATGCGAAGAGGAAATTCATGCGCGAAGCGCAGAGGGCAAGGCCGGCGGAATAGAGTGCGTCGCACAGGAGGTCGCGTTCGTCCGGTTTTCTTGCATAATCAGCGGCAAGGACCAGGTTCGTGTCTTCGGCGGGATACATGTCACGCACATAGACATCGTCTGTTCTGGCGGTTACCTTCCAGTTGATCAGGCGCGGATTGTCGCCGGGTTTGTAAAGCGTGGCACCGAACCGTTCCGGTTCATCGCTTCCTGCAATCAGGCGGAGCGTCTTCATTGTCGCCTTGTATTCGCCCATCTTGAGCGGAAGGACGATGATGGAGACATTTCCTGCATTGAGGGTAAATGTATGGAAACCGAAGGGATCGGTCCAGCGGATATGAGCCTCGCCCATGTCGAAGCGTCCGCAGTGGGAAGCCGTGCGGCGGAAGATGAAGCGGATGCCGCCGTCAAAGGGGACTGTCTCATCGGATGTTTCCGTCCCGAGGAGCGCTTCCGGCGACGAAAGGAGGGAAAGGAGCGGGCCTTCAAGCGTCAGCTGTGCTTCTGCCAGATGGCCCCTGAGGAGCCTGGCAGGCACTTTGACGGAAAGTCTCAACCGTTTCCTGATCCAGTACATCGGAAGGATCGAAAGCAGGGGCGCAAGGATGAGCATGACGGCCATGAGAAAGGCAGCATACAGATCATAGATCGTCATGACAAAGATCGCCGCGATGCAGATGAAAATATAAGGGAAGCGCCGCATTTAGTCCTCCTTCAGAGAGGGGCGCGGCACGGAGGAAAGGATGGAAGCTAAGACCGAGCCGGGCGTCTTTCCGGCAAAGCGGGCATCGCCTGTCAGTGTCAGGCGGTGCGTCAGCGTGTAGGGAGCGACCGAGAGGACGTCGTCGGGAATGACGTAGTCTCTTCCTTCCATCAGCGCATGCGCCTTGGTCATGGAAGAAAGCGCCATCGTGCCGCGGGGTGAAATGCCAAGGCTGACGTCAGCATGCGTGCGGGAGGCGTTCGCGATATTGACCATGTAGCCGTAGATCGAGTCTTCGACGTGGACAGCGGCTGCTTCCTTCCTCATTTCCATCAGTTCTTCGGCGGAAATGATGGCATGGACTTCCGATGCCGCTACCATGTTTTCATGCTTTAAGATGGCGATTTCATCCTTGGCGGACGGATAGCCGACTGTGATGCGGATCATGAAGCGGTCTGTCTGGGAATCAGGAAGTTCCTGCGTGCCTGAGGACCCGTAGGGGTTCTGCGTCGCCATGACGATGAAGGGCTGCGGGACGGGGTACGTCTTGCCGTCGACGGAGATCCTCCCTTCCTGCATGACTTCCAGGAGCGCGGACTGTGTCTTCGGCGATGCACGGTTGATTTCATCGGCAAGGAAAAGATTCGTCATGGCGCTTCCCGGCATGTAGCGGAATCCGCCGGAATTCTTGTCATACATGGAAAAACCCGTGATATCCGAAGGAAGGACGTCCGGGGTGAACTGCATCCTTTTGTAGTCGAGCCCCAGGGCATGCGTGAAAGCGACGGCAATCGTCGTCTTGCCGACACCCGGAATGTCGTCGATCAGGATATGGCCTCCTGCCAGGATGGCAGTCAAAATGCGGGAGAGGACTTCCTGTTTGCCCAGGACAGCCTTTCCCGTCTCGGAAAGAATTTCATCAAGCTTCTGTTTTGTATCCATAAGAACCTCACTCTGTTTTTTTAGTATAATATTGACTATTATGCTATTTTATTTATTATACTATTCATGTCATCTGGCTGACAAAAGAGGGGAATTTCCTGAAGCATTTGACAGATTCAGGAATGTAAAATATAATAGTACGGTATGGAAGGGTGTCCGAGCGGTTGAAGGAGGCGGTCTTGAAAACCGTTAACTTCGTGAGAGGTTCATGGGTTCGAATCCCATCCCTTCCGCCACAGCACATGACCCGCGGCCAAGCCGCGGTTTTTTGTTTTCTAAGGAGGAAGCATGACAGACGCACTTAGAAGAATAGATAAAGTACGCCAGATCCGGCGTGCCATAGGTCTTACGATCGGCGCTGCGATTTATTCGGCAGGGCTGAACCTGTTCCTGATCCCGAACCACGTCATCGACGGCGGCGTGACAGGTATTTCTCTTCTGATCCAGGCACTGACGGGGATTCCCTTCAGTGTGCTCATCGTCCTTCTGAACGTCCCTTTCTTCTACATGGGCTACAGGAGCTTGGGGCCGAGACTGGCGGCATCGTCCATGTTTGCCATCATCGTCCTTTCCCTCTGCTCGTCAAAGCTTGAGGAAATGATGCCGGCCACGAACGATCCCTTCCTGTCGACGATTTTTGGCGGGATCATCATAGGGCTCGGCGTAGGCATTGTCATCAAGAACGGGGGCTCGACGGATGGCACGGAAATCGTGGCGATCTGGATGGACAGCCGGTCGTCATTCTCCGTCGGCGAAATCGTCATGTTCTTCAACTTCTTCATCCTGGGCGCCGCCGGCTTCGTCTTCAGCTGGAACAGCGCCATGTATTCCCTCATCGCTTACTTCATCTGCTCGCGCATGATCGATGCCGTATCGACAGGGCTTGATTCCTCCAAGGGCATCTTCATCATCACGACATGCTACGACGACGTCAGCGATGCCATCGTCCACGACATGCACCGCGCCGTGACGCGTCTCCACGGACAGGGCGGATTCCTGAAGGATGACAAGGACGTCCTCTACTGCGTCATTTCCAGACTGGAAGTCACGAAATTGAAGCAGGTCGTCAGAGACATCGACCCCGCCGCTTTCATCACCGTATTCGACGTGCAGGAAGTCGAAGGCGGGCTTGTCGGCAAGAAAGTACAAAAATGAACAGGAAATAAAGAAAATTAAGGCCGGGAAAAATCTTCGGCCTTTTTTATTTTTCCCCTTTGCAAAACGGTAAAGTTGTTGTAAAATAAGACAATTTGTGCAGAATTCGGCTTACGGATTCTTTGTTGTACACCAGGGGGGTACTATGTCGCAGAAAACAATTGAAGAATTGGAATTTGAGGAAACAGGAGTCACTCGCAAAGAGCGTTGGAAAATCATGTGGGCCTCGATCATCGGTTACGCCATGGACGGGCTCGACGTTCTGATTCTTTCTTTTGCGATGGCGGCCATCGTCAGTGAATTCGGCCTGACGCTTGGCGAAGGCGGCATGATCGCCACGTATACGCTGATAGGCACAGTCCTCGGCGGATACATTTTCGGCATTTTTGCCGACTGGTGGGGCAGGGTGCACACCTTCTCCCTCACCATCATTATTTTCTCCATATTCACGGGCGCATGCGCCTTTGCGGACAACGCAGTCCATCTGGATATCCTGCGTTTCCTGGCAGGGCTCGGCCTTGGCGGTGAATATGGCATTGGCATGACCCTCGTATCAGAAACATGGCCGGGAGCCAAGCGCGCCAGAGCCACAGCCGGCGTAGCGATGGGCTGGCAGGCAGGTGCCGTTCTTGCGGCTATCCTTGCTGCTGTCGTCCTTCCTGACTACGGCTGGAGAGGACTCTTCCTCGTAGGCGTCCTTCCGGCACTCCTTGCTGCATGGGCCCGTCACGGTATCAAAGAACCGCCGATGTGGGTCAAACGCAAGGAAATGAAGAAAGCGCTGCAGGCAAGAAAAGATGCAGGCGAGAAACTGACGGCTGAAGAAGAAGAACAGCTGACAGAAGCAAAGAAATTCCCGCTCGCGCACCTCTTCGCTGACAAGAAGACGACCATCACGACGATTGCCTTGACTATCATGACAAGCGTACAGAACTTCGGCTACTACGGCATCATGGTATGGCTTCCGATGATCCTTCTGAAGGAACACGGCCTGACCACCAAGTCCATGTCCGGCTGGATGATCGTCACCGTCATCGGCATGATTGCAGGCATCTTCGTATTCGGCTGGCTCTGCGACCGTCTCGGACGCAAGAAGCCGTACCTTCTCTTCTACGTATGCGCTGCTGCCATGGTGTACATCTACGTCAACCTCGGCACGCCGATTGCGCTCCTCTTCGGCGGCGCATTCCTCGGCTTCTTCTGCAACGGCATGATGGCCGGCTACGGCACGCTTCTCTCTGAGAACTACACGACCGATGCCAGATCCACCGCGCAGAACTTCATCTTCAATACCGGACGTGCCGTAGGCGGCTTCGCTCCGGTCATCATCGGCACGATTGCACAGACAAACGGCTTCAATACCGCTTTCGTCCTGCTCTCTGCCGTATACCTTGCGGCTGCTGTCAATGTCCTTCTCTTCGTCAAGGACACCAAGGGCACTGTCATCCGTTAATGATAAAAAGACTGTGGAAATGATCATTCATTTTCCGCAGTCTTTTTTAGTGCAAATACGAAAATTTATAATATTTATGCATATATATGAATAAAACTATGGACATATGCAGGAGTTGACTGTATAATAGGTATTAAATTTATGTAGTATGCAATGGGGTGCAAAATATGAAAAACTGGAAAAAGGGTATCATTCTCGCAGCTTCTCTCGCTATGGCAGCCGGTATCATGGCCGGATGCGGCGGTGAAAAGAAAGCGGCATCATCGGAAGGGCTGAAACCGCTGAAGGTAGCAACGAACGCAACGTACGTGCCGTTTGAATTCAAATCCAAGGACGGCAAGGATTATACAGGGTATGAAATCGACGTCGTCCGTGCTGTCGCTCAGGACATGAACAGGAAGGTCGAATTCAAGAACGTGGCATTTGACGGCCTGATCCCGGCCCTGCAGTCCAAGGAAGTGGACATGACGGCATCCGGCATGACCGCCACGAAGGAAAGAGCAGACAAGATCCTCTTTGCCGCTCCTTTCTATGCGACAAAACTTGCTATCGTAACCAAGGCAGACAGTGACATCCACAGTGTCGAAGACCTCCTGAAGGAAAAGGAAGTCGCTGTCCAGGTCGGAACGACCGCTGCTTACTATGCGGCTGAAAAGGGCATGAATACAAGAAACTTCGATCATTCCAGCGATATCGTCATGGAACTCAAGGCCGGCGGCGCCAATGCAGGCATCCTGGATAAACCGGCAGCCGATTACTTCGTAGCTACCGACGGCAAAGGCGCATTCCGCGTCGTCGATGTTCCGGATTCCAAAGTCCAGTACTTTGCTTTCGGCTTCAACAAGGACAATAAGGAACTGCAGCAGGAAGTGAATGCTGCCATCGCCAAGCTCAAGAAAGACGGCACGCTGAACAAGCTCCATGAAAAATGGTTCAATACACCGGCTCCGGATATGCCTTCCACAGCAGAAGAAGCACTGAGAATCAAGTAATATCCAAAATAATATGCCATCAAAAAAAGGATGTGTTCCAAATGGTTCACATCCTTTTTGCTTGCTTTAATTCCTATGGAGAGGTATGTCGATGGCTTTTCCTAAGCGGAAGGCCCAGAGGAAAAGGTGGACGACAGGTTTTCCGAGGAGCTTTTCCGCGGCTTCCCCGTAGACCTGAAGCTGGATCTTGTAATGCTCGCGAAGTTCCTCTTCGGTCATGACGCGGTCCGTCTTGTAATCGATGACGGTAAGGCCATCCTTCGTTTCAAGGAGGCAGTCCATGATCCCCTGCAGGAATATCTTCTCTCCCTTTTCACAGTCGGGATAGAAAGAATCCGCCGGAAGGAGGATCGAGAAGGGCATTTCCTTCCTGACCGTCTCTGCTTCCTTCATGAGAGTGCCAAGTGGGCTTTCTGCGAAAGTGATGAGAGAAGCGACAGGATTCGTATACTTCCTTTCCGAAAGGAGGACGTCTTCTTCATCCTTCGTGAAGATGCCCGATTCCGTAAGGCGCATGATTTCATTCCGGAGTGCTTCCCTTGTTGCCGGGACGGTTTTGAAATCGATCATTTCCATTGCCTTATGCATGAGCGTACCAAAGGAAGTACCTGTAAAGCCTGGTTTTCCGCCGGAAAGGAAAGCAGGAGGCTCTGCATAATCGGCAGGAAGAGTTTCCTTCATTCCTTCTGTTTCCTCATTTTCTTCGCCCTCTTCCGTTTCAGGAAGGGGAGGAAGGTCCGGCGCCAGGATTTCAGAGGCATATGGCGGTTCATCGCTTTCCGAAGCTTCAAGCGTTTCACGAAGCTTGACCGCGGCTGTTGCCGTCAGCTTGCCCGGTGTATTGGCAGCGCCCGGGAAGGCATAGCTCCATGTGAGACGGCGGGAAAGATCTTCGGGGACCTCAGAAGGAAGAGAAGCAAGGAAGCGGTCAGCATTCGTCTCCGGCGTTTCTTCCACCTCGATCAGCTGCTTTTCCGTTTCCGCAGCATCCGCGGTTTCATCCGCCCTGAGGAGCGAAGTTTCCGGAGTGATGGAAATATCGAAAAGGGAGTGGTCTCCTTCTGCATCCTCGGCATAGGAGGGGATGCGCATGAGACGGTCCCATACCTCTTTTGATGAGCGGTGGCGGAGCGCCGCCGGCATGATCCAGTCAAGGTAGGAAGCGGCACCGGCCGTAATATAGGACGGGAGCGGGCGGACTTCGCCTGTTTCCGTGCCGGCCAGGGAGGCCATCCAGAGGTCAAGGGATCTTATGGTATCCTTCAAAGTGGCTGTAATGAAGAGCTTGTCTCTTGCGCGCGTCATGGCGACGTAGAGGAGGCGCGCTTCTTCAGCCTTGCTTTCCCTTTCGGAAGCGGAGCGGACGGAATACCAGTAGAGGCTGGGCCAGCGTGCATGGGTCTCTTCGTCATAGTACTGGATGCCGATTCCCCTGTCCTTGTGGCAGACGGCCGTTGCCTTCGTGTCGCGCAGGTTGAATTCTTTTGCCGCATCGGCCAGGAAGACGACCGGGAATTCAAGACCCTTGCTCCTGTGGATCGTCATGATGCGGACGGCATCGGCAGCAGAGACAGAAGGCGTCTTGGCGCGGAAATTACGTCCGTCCTTCGTCAGGCGCGAGAGCTCGGTGAGGAAAGAGTAGAGGCCGCTCCTGGCGCCGCTGTCCCTCGAAAGAGCCAGCTGGTAGAAGGCAAGGACATGCGCTTTCCTGAATTCGCCGCCGGAAAGTCCGGAGACGTAAGTGAGGTAATCGGTATCCGCGATGATCTTCCTGATAAGCGGTGCTGCGCCGTCCTTGACAGCCTGCAGGCGCCATTCCTTATAGAGGGAAAGGAAGGAAGAAACAAGGCCGGCTCCTCCCGGTTTGAGGATATGATCCGCATTTCCAAGGACAGGCCAGATATGCTCAGCACCGGCAGCCTTCTGGGCCAGGCGCAGGCGCGAAAGATCCTCTTCATCAAGGCCTACGAAGACAGAACGCAGGACAGCCGTCAGCGCCAGGTCCTGCAGCGGATTGTCGATGATCTTGAGGAGCGCAAGGAGCGTCTCGACTTCCGGATTCTGGATGTAGTCATCTTCCCTGTCGGAAATCGCAGGAATGCCGTATTCTCCCATGACCTTCAAAAGGATGGGCGCCTTTCCTGCCACAGAGCGGAGAAGAATGACGATATCACTGTAAGTGATGGGGCGGAAGGTGCCGTCGCCGTTCATGACCTTGGCCTTGCTGTCGATGAGGCTGCGGATTTTTGCCGCAATCAGTCTGCCTTCAAGGCGTATATTTTCCATATCCTTGATTTTGGGATTATCATTCTTAGCCTCTTCGATATCCTTGTCGATGAGGCCGATGGAGACAGAGCCGCCGCAGTAATCAGCGGGTCTCTCTTCCTCGTGGCGTCCCGGGTAGAGCGCTTCGGCTTCCCCGTAGTTCAGCTCCAGATTTCTTTCCGTCATGATCTGGCGGAAGATGAAATTGATGGAAGAAAGGATGGCCGCATCGCTTCGGAAATTCTTATTGAGGTCGATCCTGTGGTCTGTGGCAGCCTCGTTCGTGCTGAAGTCATTGTACTTTCCGAGGAAAATCGTCGGGTCTGCCTGACGGAAGCGGTAAATGCTCTGCTTGATGTCGCCGACCATGAAGCGGTTGTCTCCGCTGGAGAGAAGGGACGTGATGAGTTCCTGCACGCCATTCGTGTCCTGGTACTCATCGATCATGACTTCCTTGTAGCGGGAGCGTATGGCAAGAGCGGCTTCCGACGGGAAATCAGCGGCCGTCTCAGGCGTGAATGCCGGATCATCCTTGTCGACGAGGACGTCCAAGACATAGTGCTCCAGGTCATTGAAATCCATGACGCCTTCCTGGCGTTTCCTCTCCGAAAGGGAATGCGTGAAGTCGATGGTAATGTCAGAGAGCACCTTCACGATCGGAGCCATATTGCGCGTCTCTCCGATCCACTGGTCTTCGGAAATCCCGATCAGGGGAGCTATCGACTTATTATACGTAGCCGCAGCCTGCTTCCGGAGAGCCTTGATGGTCTCAGCATCCGGAGTGGCATTGAACTCTTTGACAAGCATTCCATAAGGCTTCAGCACCTTGGCGGTTGCGATTGTGCGACGGGCGAAGGTAAAGGAGGGAAGGTCATAGAGGTCTTTCCAGGAAGAAACTTCGGCGAGAGAGGAAATGAAGCTGTATTCATTCGAAAGCTGATCGCTGTAGACGGCACGCGCTGCATCATTCTGATCCATGATCTCAAAGGCGCGGCGGTAGTATTCGCTGATCTTCTCCGAAGTGGAAATGATCGAGGCCAGGAAATCATAGCTCCAGGGAATATCGTCCAGCTTCGTACCATCGGGGATGTTGTAGGGATCGGGCAGATGCTTGAGCCAGTCGATCGGGAATGGCATCGAGCAGGAGAAGTTGTGGATGCGCAGGATCGTATCCTTCAGGTCGCGGTCCTGGTAGCGGCTGGCAAAGAGGTCGGCCGTTTTGAGGAAATCCGGGTCCGCTTCTTCGTACCATCTTTCCAGCACTTCGGCAAGGACGGCTTCCTTCAGCAGGTATCCTTCGTTTTCATCTGCCATGATCTGTGTCTTGGGATCCAGATCGAGGAGGTAGAAGTACTGGCGGAGGAGCGACTGGAAGAAGGAGTCGAGCGTGGAAATCTGCGCGCTTCCCATGAGAGAGAGCTGGCGCTCTAAGTGATGGATGAGGGGCAGATTGTTTTCTGCATCCGCTTCGCGGAGCTTGTTTGTCAAAGACGCCGAGACGCGGCTCTTCATTTCAGCGGCGGCTGCCTTTGTGAAAGTGAGGACGAGGAGCTCATTGATATCGATGCCGCTTTCCATGTCGCCTGCGATGCGGGTGATGCGTTCGGTGAGGACTGCGGTCTTGCCGCTTCCTGCAGCGGCTGAGAGCAGGAGATTCTTGTTTCTTGTATCCAGCGCTTCCTGCTGCGCCGGGGTCCAGCGGTTAGCCATTGTCATCCTCCTTTCTTGGTTTTGTCATATCGAATGCTATACCTGGAAGCTCACGCTGCATATCTTTGTCGCTGACAGCGTGGATGTAATCGTAATTTTCTTCCCTGCGGCTCGGATCGAAGCGACAGATGGAGTGGTATGGGCAGTACTTGCAGGGCGAGCTTCCCTTGAAGCGGACGGGACGGATATCGATCCTGCCGGAAATCATCTCTTCATAGAGCATGATGATCCTCTTCTTCACGATCCGCAGAAGATAATCGAAATCTTCTTTGGAGAGCACATTTCCTGTATTATACGGATTCCCGTCATTCTTCATGCGGACAGGAAGGATCGAGTCATTACTGCCGGCGCGGCTGTCGAGATCGTAAACGGTTACACCCGATGAGGTGATAAAGCCGGATGCACCGTCCTTGGCCGGAAGGTCAGGAATTCCACTATGCGGCACGGACGAGACGATCTTGACATCGCCTGAAAGGTAAATATACATGAGAGCGGCAGGAAGGAGCGGATTCCCATCTGCCTCTTCCATGAGGCCCAGAAGGTAGGTGAGAAGCTGGAGCTTGAGGCCGCTGACGATTTCCACAAGGCTTGCCGTCGTATGGCCCGTCTTGTAGTCGTAGACAGCGACGTTCTCGCCAAGCATATCGACGCGGTCGATCTTGCCGTTCAGCGTGAAGGTTTCCCCGTTTTCTGCCCGAAGGTGCAGGAAGAACTTGTGCTCCAGGGCTTTCGTGTCAAAGGAGCTCGACTTACTCCATTCCCTTAAGGAAGAAAGTGTATTCTTGAATGTCTTATTGAGCGCATTTTCCGTGTAGCGGGAGGCAGCATCCGAGTGGAGTGCGCCGTAGCGGACGCGGGGCGCGATGGAGGAGGCAATCTTGCTCGAAAGGTTCTCGATGTCCTCATCCGTCGCATCTCTCCACTGCTTGTTCTCTTTCCCCAGGACGCTTCCGAAACGATGGAGCGATGCATGGAGGTAATTGCCGAAGTCGAGCGACTGGAGGTCTCCGGTGTCCCTTTCCTTGATGCCAAGGCCATATTGCAGGAAATAGCGGTATGCGCAGCCGCGGTAGTTTTCAAGGCGGGTGACGGAGCTTAAGAACCTTCCGCCCGGCTTGAAGAGGCGCGCGGCAATGTCCAGCGGGAGCGGCTCTGCCTCATTGGAATAGTGGAGGCTTTGCATCTTTAACCAAAGGGTAGTGCCATAAGAAGGATTATTTTTTGCCCATGCAGCAAGGCCTGCCCAACGGGAATCCTTCTCCGGGATGCTTTCGCGCAGGATGGAAGGGAGAAGGGAAAGCGCCTGATCGGGATTGCAGAAGAAGGACGCATCGTCATTGGCCGGGGACGGCGGGAGGACGTGGATGTCTTCCGATGGATAACCGAGGCCGGAGAGCTGCGTCAGAAGGAGCGAGGGCTCGGTCTCCGTGCCGTCTTCCCTGACCGCGGGAAGGGAGAGGTAGAGGACGTCCGAAGCGCGCGTCAGGGCCAGGTAACAGTAGAACTGCTCCTGATGGACGACCTGCATGAGATCGGCGCCGAAGCGGAGGCGGCTTTCTGAGAAAATCTTCTGCCTTTCCGATTCAGTGAAGAAGCCGGATTCGCCGATGTTCTTCGGGAAATCCCCTTCGCAGATGCCCGGAATGAAGACGGCGCGCGCTTCCATGGCATACCCGCGGTCCATGCCGGTGACCGTCACATGGTCAAGGGATGGCGGAATGGTCGAATACGTGAGCGAGGATAGCCCGTCTTCGAAGAGGGAGAGGAAATCCTTTCCACTCATGATTTCATCACCCGCAGCATGGACGATTTCGTCCAGAAGCGAGAGCATCTTTTTCCATACCTGAAGGTGCGTGCGGATATTCGTATGAAGAGATTCGACATCATCGAGCCCGGCAAGCGTATCCGGCACCTTTTCATCAAGGTAGAACTGGTAGAGGAGCGCGCACTTTTCGCGGACCGTCTCAGCTTTCTTCCAGGAGGCGGCAAGGGGATCGAGGAGGCTTGTGAGACGCACTCTCCAGTCATTGGCTTCCCGGAGGGCCGCAAGCTCCTTCTCGGAAGGCGGCTGCGCTTCTGCGTCAATATCCCAGTACTCACGGAATTTCCATGGGTTATGCCACTGCCAGGCACGGATGCCGTGGGAGAGGACGTAGTTTTCAAGACGGTCTGTTTCCTCGGGCGTGAGATCGCGCAGGAGGAAGGTCTTCAAGAGTCGGAAAATCGTTTCCTTCTGCCAGCCGGAATTCTTCCTCGTCGTCTCAGCTGTCAGGAAGCGGAGAAGGCCGTCCGTCATCATGACGAGCGGATGGTTGTTCATCGGATGCTTCTTGTCGATGAAGGCGGCAATCTTGTATTTCTCAAAAGAGCGCTCGAAAATATCCGTGTAATCGTCAGGCGTCCTTAGAAGGACAAGGATGTCCCTCCAGCGGAAGCCCTTGTCACGGACGAGCGTCAGGATGGCACGGGAAATCGCATCCACCTCTTCTTCCTTCCTTGCGGCGCGGAGGATATGGAGCCCTTCTTCGGGGCGCACGATTTTTTCCCTGGGAAGCGGGCATGAAAGAGCGCGTCTGGCAAAGAAGAATTCATCCATCGAAGAAAGACGGGGAGAATGGAAGCGGACTTTTTCCGTAAGCGTCGTGAAGTCCGAATGGCGTTCACGAAGGGAAAGTTCCTCGTACAGCTTGTAAGGACGAAGGAAGGTCGTATTCTCCGCGGCGTCTTCCGGCCTGTCCATCTGCAGCGTCATCGTGACTTCCTCTGCCGTATGGATGAGAGCGGAAACGATATTGATCTTCTGCGGTGCCATGCCGTTGAAGCCGTCGATCCAGATGCGTGAATGACGGATCATGTCGGACTTGGGAATTTCGCGCGACAGAAGGTCGAAAAGGCTGCCTTCATAATTGAAATGGGTGCGGAGGTATTCATTGTAGGCCGTATAGATGATGGAAAGATCCTTCATCTTGCGCCCAAGCGGCGTGTCCCCTTCTTCTTCTGCAGCATCGGCAAGATCATTTTCTGTCACGCAGAAAAGATCGAGCTGGTGGAGAAGAAGGCGCACTTCTTCCGAAAAATGCGGGTGGGATGCAGCTTTGACGATCATCTGGAGTTCATCCTTCTTTTCATCAAGAATCCTTCTTACGATGATCTGCTGGCCAAGCGGCGAGAGGGCTTCTGCGACCGGCGAGTGCAGCTCCTGAAAGACGCGGTAGGCAAGGCGCGAGAAGCCGCAGACCGTGACGTCTGTGAAACCTTCGCCCGGAAACGATTTCGCGAGCAGGTACTCAGCCGTGTACGTTCCCTGGTCCGGCACGAGAAGGAAGGCCTTCCTTCCTGTTTCCCCGCGTACATAATCCTGGATTTCCCGGCAGCAGCGGGTCGTCTTTCCCGTGCCCGCGCGGCCGAATATGAAATGTAAGCTCATGGGATGTCCTTTCTGGCGGCAGTCCACCAAGCATTCCTTTATTATTTCTATTATACTATGACACTTTTATTATAGCGGAAAGGAGGACAGGTTATGACATGAAAAAGAAAGGGCGGGGGAGTTTCCGAAAATTTTTACCATTTTCCAAATCCTGTGCTATAATAGAGAAACGTTTCCATTATAGATGTTTTCTATTAATAGGTAAAAATAAATTACCGTTGCGCCGGTGAAAGGAAATAGGTGATCGTATGCCGCAGCAAAAGCTTTGGACTCCTGAGTTTATCGGGATGGGTCTTACGAATTTCTTTTATTTCATGTCACAGTATATTTTGATAGCCGCTTTGCCAGTCTTCATCATGGATGACCTGGGCGACGGACAGCTTGCAGCAGGGATGGCCATGACCTGTTTTCAGATCGGGACCGTCTGCACGAGGCCGATCGCAGGACGCATCATTGACGGCGTGAACAAGCAGAAGCTTCTTCTCATTTCGACCGTCCTCTTCGTCCTCATCATGGGAGGCTTCCTTCTGGCATCGAGCCTTCACATGGTTTATGGGCTTCGTCTGGTCCATGGCATCGTCTTTGCCATCGGCACGACCGCATCGGCTGCCATGGCAGCTCTCGTCCTTCCTGCCAAAAGAAAAGGCGAAGGCATCGGATACTTTGCCGTATCCGGAAATATGGCCATGGTCATCGGGCCGCTCGTGGGCCTTCTGATCATCGGCTGGTTCGGCTCGAAAATGCTCTTCGGCTTCCTCTGCCTTCTTGCGATTGCCGCAGTCATTGCAGGAAACAGGAAGCGCCTTCCTGATGAAGTCGTCAAACCTTCCGGGAAAAAGAAGAAGGGCATTCATGTAAGTGACTTCTTTGAAAAGAAAGCACTTCCCTTCGTTATCCTGGGCGGACTTGTATTCTTTGCTTACGGCGGTGTCCTTACCTTCATTCCGATGTATACAAGATCGATGGGCCTTGCTTCCTGGACGAGCCTGGTGCGGATTTGTTAATACAGACAAATAAATATCATAAAAAATCTAATCGTACTTTAATCTTAATCATGCAGCCATTGGAGCTGCGTTGAATACTTCCATTGGAGCTAAAAGATGTAATTTGCGCTGAATGCGTTTGTTGTTGTAGAAGTAGATGTAGCCGTTGATCATGCTTACCACTGCTTTACGGCTGGTGAATTTACGTGTGTAGTAACGTTCGCGCTTCAGCATTCCCCAGAACCCTTCCATCAGACCGTTGTCTGCACAGCAGCCTACACGGGACATGCTGTGAACCAGTCCTGCTTTTTCAACAATCTTATGGAATCCGTTGCTTGTATACTGGAATCCGCGGTCGGTATGAATCATTGGATGTTCTCCAGGATTCTCTTTAAGTGCCTTTTCCATTGTCTCAAAAGCCAGTGCAGTATTGTTCCTGTCGCCGATGACATAAGAGACAATCCGGCGATCATGGCCGTCAATAATCGCGCTTAAATATAACTTGTGCAAAACTCCATCAGCAGTTGTGTACTTGAATTCAGTGACATCCGTCATCCATCTTGCATTGGACACGCCGGCATCAAAGTCACGGTTCAGCAGGTTTTCAAAAATGTACTTTGGATCCTTTGCGTTACGAGTGCAACCATCGGTCTTGTACTTGATCACGGACTTAATATTAAGTATCCGCATGATACGAAGAACCAGACTGTCGCTTACATTTATATTGATGTTGTCATCCTTCTTGATCCAATCGTTAATCCGGCGGTATCCCATATCCGGATATTCCTGATGGGTTTTCATGACCTCCTGTGCGACCTTTTCTCTCAGCAGTTCACGGCCGCTCTTAATATGATTCAGCCATCCGTAATAAGCTGCCCGGGAGACCTTTGAGAGTCGGCAGAGACTTTCTATGGAGATGTTGGTTTCTTCATGGACTTCTTTTATGGCTTTAAAATCTCTGAGAAGGTGAGTAAGGCTGAATCCTTCGAGGAACGCAACCTTTCCTCTATCTCCATCTTTTTTTTTAGCAGGGCAATCTCTGCTATAAGATCCTTCTGTTCTTCAAGAAGTCTGGCATTCTCCTGACGCAGCTGTTCTTCTTCGGTCCGGGGCGTTTGGAGCCTGATCGGCTTTCCTCTGTAATCCTCAAGACCAACTTCGCCCATTTCCTTGAACTTTTTTACCCATGTGTAGAGCGTTTGGTAGGACATGTTGTACTTCTTGGCTATCTTGTTATAATCGCATCCACTGGCGATGCACTCCTGAACGATTCTGACTCGCTCTTCCTTGACCGATTGCTGGCGTTTGCCCATAAGATCTCCTCCTTCAGAAACGAGGTCTGTCAACTTATGCTCATTATACGCCTCAATCCATGTTTTAAGGGAGAGTGTGCCGGAAATTCTGTATTTGGCACAGACGGAAAGCATGGAAACACCGCCTTTAAGATATTCCTTTACGGCCTGGATCTTCATCTGATTGGAGTAGTAAGACAAATGCTGCCTGGGCCGCAATCCCTTAAAGCCCTCCTCTTTATACCGGAGGACCCATTTCCTGAATGTTATGCGGCTCATATGAAGATTTTCAGCTGCCTGGGTAATCGTAACACCCTGATAGAGATATGAAGCAATCTGGTCTAACATTTCCTCCGGGGACGCTTTGGTTTTACATGGCATAAGAATGACCTCCTAATATATTTATGATATTATTCTGTCTTTCTTGTTGAATCATACCAGCCTTACTCACCTTCTCAGAGATTTTAAAGCCATAAAAGAAGTCCATGAAGAAACCAACATCTCCATAGAAAGTCTCTGCCGACTCTCAAAGGTCTCCCGGGCAGCTTATTACGGATGGCTGAATCATATTAAGAGCGGCCGTGAACTGCTGAGAGAAAAGGTCGCACAGGAGGTCATGAAAACCCATCAGGAATATCCGGATATGGGATACCGCCGGATTAACGATTGGATCAAGAAGGATGACAACATCAATATAAATGTAAGCGACAGTCTGGTTCTTCGTATCATGCGGATACTTAATATTAAGTCCGTGATCAAGTACAAGACCGATGGTTGCACTCGTAACGCAAAGGATCCAAAGTACATTTTTGAAAACCTGCTGAACCGTGACTTTGATGCCGGCGTGTCCAATGCAAGATGGATGACGGATGTCACTGAATTCAAGTACACAACTGCTGATGGAGTTTTGCACAAGTTATATTTAAGCGCGATTATTGACGGCCATGATCGCCGGATTGTCTCTTATGTCATCGGCGACAGGAACAATACTGCACTGGCTTTTGAGACAATGGAAAAGGCACTTAAAGAGAATCCTGGAGAACATCCAATGATTCATACCGACCGCGGATTCCAGTATACAAGCAACGGATTCCATAAGATTGTTGAAAAAGCAGGACTGGTTCACAGCATGTCCCGTGTAGGCTGCTGTGCAGACAACGGTCTGATGGAAGGGTTCTGGGGAATGCTGAAGCGCGAACGTTACTACACACGTAAATTCACCAGCCGTAAAGCAGTGGTAAGCATGATCAACGGCTACATCTACTTCTACAACAACAAACGCATTCAGCGCAAATTACATCTTTTAGCTCCAATGGAAGTATTCAACGCAGCTCCAATGGCTGCATGATTAAGATTAAAGTACGATTAGATTTTTTATGATATTTATTTGTCTGTATTAACAAATCCGCACCACTTCTCCTTTCGGAGCAAGGTCAACACCCTTAAACCGAACTTCGTTCGATGGAAAACCTTACAACCGGACTTCGTCCGTGGAACTTCTGTTTCGGTCGTCTCCGACGCCAGCTCCCCCGTGGGGAAGCCTTTTTGTTGGCATATTTTCCGTTTGCGTCAGACTCGGTTGTCCGGTTTTCCTTCGGTTGTCCGGTTTTCACTGTTTTCCCCATTCCCCATTTTCCCTCTCCTTTTGCACCATTTTTCCAAAGCAGTTATAATAGTCCTATATACGTGTATTCATCAAGGCGGCTATGCTGGCTTTGGCGATTCCTTGTGTGGCTATGGCGGCTAAGCCTGTCAATTCACAGAAGCTTCTGGATGATCCGGGACGGTTTGCTGTGGTGTATGTGAGTGATGATGAGAGAGTGTATGCGGATATGGAGACGGTGGAGAGGGATCCGGTTTCTGCCGGGGATCTGCCGATTATCCGCGGTAAGCTTTATGCTGAGGTATATAAGGATCCGCTGTCTTATCCGGATTATGGCAATTACAAGATGGTGGACAAGATTCTCCAGTATGATACGGCTGTCGGGGCTGATCAGATGGGGCCTTCGCAGATCCGTTACCGTATCCTGAATAAGCTGGAAAATGTGTATGATTCGGACGGCAATGCTTCGACGTACATGGGAAAACAGGAAGATCCGGCTGATGAGGCAGAGGAAATTTACATGACGCTGTATCGCCTGACCCGTGGAAGCAATCTGTAATTTCCTGCCATTGATTTGGATTTACAAAAATGGACAAAACGGCTATAATATAAGGACAAGTTCAAAGAAATTTAGCAAAGAGGCTGCTCTTCTATGCAGTCTCTTTTTGTTTTTCAGGCGGAGATGTCCGCCGGCCCTTCCCGGGCTCTTTTGGGACGGGCCGTTTCAGAGCCGGAGGAACATATGCGCTTTTATATTGCAGGCGGTGTCGGAGATCAGGGCCGCAACTGCTTTTATGTGGAAGGGGAGCGGCATGCTTTCCTGGTGGACGCGGGAACGTCCACGGACGGGATGGATCGTGTCCCGGATTTATCGATGGAGCAGATCCGCCGTGCGGATTATCTTTTTGTGACGCATTCGCACAGGGATCATACGGGAGCAATTCATTTTTTGGAAGAAAACGGATTCACGGGGCAGGTGCTGATGTCGAATCAGACGTACCGTCAGATCCATCACAAGCCTTTGAATACGATGATCCTTGACTCGACGGCACCGGAGCTGGAGCTTTCTCCGGATTTTCGGGTGACCTGGGGCAGGACAGGGCACTGCGCGGGCGCGGTGTGGTTTCTGATTGAAATCGAAGGAAAGAAGCTTTTCTTCTCGGGGGATTACCGCGAGGGAGATCCTTTCTACCGCTGCGACGATGTCCGCGGCATGACGGCTGATCTTGCCGTGATCGATGCTGCCTACAGCCGCGAGGACCGCGGAGATGAGATGCGTGATGCTGTGATGAAGACAGTGGAAGACATGGTGAAGGACGACAAACCGCTTCTGCTGCCGGTGCCGCACTATGGCAGGGGTCTTTCGATTGCCGTCCTCATCCGCGAGAGAATGGGCGATAATCATCCGATCTATATGTCTCCGAAGCTTTACGATGAATGGCTGAATCTGGCGCATAGAAAGTATTTCGCAAGGGACGCTGTCCTTGATATGCCGTACTCCGTTTTCAAAGCGTGGGATGAGGAAACTGTGGAGAAAGGCGGCATTTACCTCCTGACCGACGCGCAGCTGGCCAAATCCTTCAGCCGCCGCCTCGCTGATGATAATCCGGACATGGGCATTCTTCTGACAGGCTCCGTCCATGGCTACGGAAGAGCGGGCGAATACCTCTCTGAAGGCCGCGCAGAATTCACCCTCTGGCCGAATCACCTGACAAGAAGGGAAATGCAGGACCTCGAAGAGAGCAACCATTTCTCCATCGTCGTACCTTTCCACAATCCAAAGGAAGAAGCAGACGCCGACACATTCATTTTTTGAGCCTTTTTCGAAGAAACTGTTTAAAAATCCTATTAACGATGAATTCCGATTCATGGTATAATAAGTCGAAAGAGGAAAGCCAAAGGGCGTTCCGCATCCATTTCTGAAGAGAAAGGCGGAGATTTTATGTTAAAGTACAAGAAAATCCTGGTGCCGTACGACGGCTCCGACCATGCGAAAAAAGCGGTGCAGCAAGCATCGGACCTCGCGGCCGCCGGTGATGGGACGAAAATATACATCGCTTCGGTTTGCAATATGGTTTCTGCCATGAGCAATTTTGATCAGGTATCCATCGCAGAAGGCTGCCTCACGACAAAACTCCTCGAAGACAGAGAAGGCCAGTGCCAGAAGGACATCGCAGAAGCAAAGGCAATGATTCCGAAAGACATCCCGGTCGAAGAACTCTACGAAGTAGGTTCCCCGGGACCCGTTCTCCTGAACATGGCCGAAGACAACGGCATCGACCTCGTAGTCATGGGAAGCCGCGGCCTCGGACCGCTCAAAGGCATCTTCATGGGGTCGGTATCCAGCTACATGGTCAGCCGCTCCAAATGCCCCGTACTTATTGTGAAATAAGCAAAAGGATGTACACGACAGTGTACATCCTTTTTTTTGAGGGGGATGGAAATTAGGACTCAGTAGGCGAAGTAACATAGCGGTAAGAACGATAGCGGAAAGGCGCCCCCACGGGGGAGCTGTCAGGCCTCAATACTGATGCCTGACTGAAGGGGTGCAGTATTCATCGTTTTTTATAAAAGGTTCCCTCGAGCGGAGCGAGGTTGTATGGTTTTGCACTTGACCTTGCTCTGGAAGAGAAGGTGGTGCGGATTTGTTAATACAGACAAATAAATATCATAAAAAATCTAATCGTACTTTAATCTTAATCATGCAGCCATTGGAGCTGCGTTGAATACTTCCATTGGAGCTAAAAGATGTAATTTGCGCTGAATGCGTTTGTTGTTGTAGAAGTAGATGTAGCCGTTGATCATGCTTACCACTGCTTTACGGCTGGTGAATTTACGTGTGTAGTAACGTTCGCGCTTCAGCATTCCCCAGAACCCTTCCATCAGACCGTTGTCTGCACAGCAGCCTACACGGGACATGCTGTGAACCAGTCCTGCTTTTTCAACAATCTTATGGAATCCGTTGCTTGTATACTGGAATCCGCGGTCGGTATGAATCATTGGATGTTCTCCAGGATTCTCTTTAAGTGCCTTTTCCATTGTCTCAAAAGCCAGTGCAGTATTGTTCCTGTCGCCGATGACATAAGAGACAATCCGGCGATCATGGCCGTCAATAATCGCGCTTAAATATAACTTGTGCAAAACTCCATCAGCAGTTGTGTACTTGAATTCAGTGACATCCGTCATCCATCTTGCATTGGACACGCCGGCATCAAAGTCACGGTTCAGCAGGTTTTCAAAAATGTACTTTGGATCCTTTGCGTTACGAGTGCAACCATCGGTCTTGTACTTGATCACGGACTTAATATTAAGTATCCGCATGATACGAAGAACCAGACTGTCGCTTACATTTATATTGATGTTGTCATCCTTCTTGATCCAATCGTTAATCCGGCGGTATCCCATATCCGGATATTCCTGATGGGTTTTCATGACCTCCTGTGCGACCTTTTCTCTCAGCAGTTCACGGCCGCTCTTAATATGATTCAGCCATCCGTAATAAGCTGCCCGGGAGACCTTTGAGAGTCGGCAGAGACTTTCTATGGAGATGTTGGTTTCTTCATGGACTTCTTTTATGGCTTTAAAATCTCTGAGAAGGTGAGTAAGGCTGAATCCTTCGAGGAACGCAACCTTTCCTCTATCTCCATCTTTTTTTTAGCAGGGCAATCTCTGCTATAAGATCCTTCTGTTCTTCAAGAAGTCTGGCATTCTCCTGACGCAGCTGTTCTTCTTCGGTCCGGGGCGTTTGGAGCCTGATCGGCTTTCCTCTGTAATCCTCAAGACCAACTTCGCCCATTTCCTTGAACTTTTTTACCCATGTGTAGAGCGTTTGGTAGGACATGTTGTACTTCTTGGCTATCTTGTTATAATCGCATCCACTGGCGATGCACTCCTGAACGATTCTGACTCGCTCTTCCTTGACCGATTGCTGGCGTTTGCCCATAAGATCTCCTCCTTCAGAAACGAGGTCTGTCAACTTATGCTCATTATACGCCTCAATCCATGTTTTAAGGGAGAGTGTGCCGGAAATTCTGTATTTGGCACAGACGGAAAGCATGGAAACACCGCCTTTAAGATATTCCTTTACGGCCTGGATCTTCATCTGATTGGAGTAGTAAGACAAATGCTGCCTGGGCCGCAATCCCTTAAAGCCCTCCTCTTTATACCGGAGGACCCATTTCCTGAATGTTATGCGGCTCATATGAAGATTTTCAGCTGCCTGGGTAATCGTAACACCCTGATAGAGATATGAAGCAATCTGGTCTAACATTTCCTCCGGGGACGCTTTGGTTTTACATGGCATAAGAATGACCTCCTAATATATTTATGATATTATTCTGTCTTTCTTGTTGAATCATACCAAGGTGTCAGGCCTCAAGTTCTGATGCCTGACGGATGAGTTGCATTTCCTCGAGCAAAGCGAGGTTTTATGGTTTCGCCCTTGACCTTGCCCTGGAAGGGAAGGTGGCAGGCCTTAAGTTCTGATGCCTGACGGATGAGTTGTATTTCCTCGAGCGCAGCGAGGTTTTATGGTTTTGTGCTTTTCCTCTGCCAAGCAAGGCTTGGCATTCTATGGTCTAAATTTCTTCTGGTATCAGATGCTCTTCCCTAATTTTTTAAGTCGTTCTGTTGTAATGTAGTCAATATAATCTTTTACATCGTCGAACTTTTTAAAGACGTCTAAATTTGTGAAACGGAGTACGGCGATTCCCTTATCATTTAATTTGCCCGTCCGCCATTGATCATATCTGAGACCCATCTCTGAATAATGTTGTGAGCCGTCCAGCTCGATAGCAAGGCGGGCGGACGGGCAATAGAAATCGGCGATGAAAGAGCTAATAACGTACTGCCGGTGAAAGTGATAATAGTGCTTCTTCAGACATTGATACCAAAGCTTTGATTCAGCTTCCGTCATTTTGCGTCGTAAGGACTGAGAGCGTTTCTTCATTTCTTTATTAAAAGGAGCAGGTGTATATTCAGGCATCATGAATCCCTCCAGTAGAAATATAAAAAGAATCTCACATCTTTATATATACAGGAAAATATACGAAAAGTGAAGATGGGGAGGAGGGAAAACCATAAAAGCTTAAAAACCGTAAAAACTTAAAAACCGTAAAACATTACAACCAGCCTTCGGCTGAAGGAAATGCAACTCATCCGTCGCCTTCGGCGCCACCTTCTCCTCCCGGAGCAAGGTTAAAACCGGCCTACGGCCCTGAGACCGCATTCCCTCGAGCGTCAGCTCGGTTTTATGGTTTTTCTTTTTCCTTTGCCACCATGTTTTCCGCTTGCGTCAGCAAGGTTGGTGCGGATTTGTTAATACAGACAAATAAATATCATAAAAAATCTAATCGTACTTTAATCTTAATCATGCGGCCATTGGAGCTGCGTTGAATACTTCCATTGGAGCTAAAAGATGTAATTTGCGCTGAATGCGTTTGTTGTTGTAGAAGTAGATGTAGCCGTTGATCATGCTTACCACTGCTTTACGGCTGGTGAATTTACGTGTGTAGTAACGTTCGCGCTTCAGCATTCCCCAGAACCCTTCCATCAGACCGTTGTCTGCACAGCAGCCTACACGGGACATGCTGTGAACCAGTCCTGCTTTTTCAACAATCTTATGGAATCCGTTGCTTGTATACTGGAATCCGCGGTCGGTATGAATCATTGGATGTTCTCCAGGATTCTCTTTAAGTGCCTTTTCCATTGTCTCAAAAGCCAGTGCAGTATTGTTCCTGTCGCCGATGACATAAGAGACAATCCGGCGATCATGGCCGTCAATAATCGCGCTTAAATATAACTTGTGCAAAACTCCATCAGCAGTTGTGTACTTGAATTCAGTGACATCCGTCATCCATCTTGCATTGGACACGCCGGCATCAAAGTCACGGTTCAGCAGGTTTTCAAAAATGTACTTTGGATCCTTTGCGTTACGAGTGCAACCATCGGTCTTGTACTTGATCACGGACTTAATATTAAGTATCCGCATGATACGAAGAACCAGACTGTCGCTTACATTTATATTGATGTTGTCATCCTTCTTGATCCAATCGTTAATCCGGCGGTATCCCATATCCGGATATTCCTGATGGGTTTTCATGACCTCCTGTGCGACCTTTTCTCTCAGCAGTTCACGGCCGCTCTTAATATGATTCAGCCATCCGTAATAAGCTGCCCGGGAGACCTTTGAGAGTCGGCAGAGACTTTCTATGGAGATGTTGGTTTCTTCATGGACTTCTTTTATGGCTTTAAAATCTCTGAGAAGGTGAGTAAGGCTGAATCCTTCGAGGAACGCAACCTTTCCTCTATCTCCATCTTTTTTTTTAGCAGGGCAATCTCTGCTATAAGATCCTTCTGTTCTTCAAGAAGTCTGGCATTCTCCTGACGCAGCTGTTCTTCTTCGGTCCGGGGCGTTTGGAGCCTGATCGGCTTTCCTCTGTAATCCTCAAGACCAACTTCGCCCATTTCCTTGAACTTTTTTACCCATGTGTAGAGCGTTTGGTAGGACATGTTGTACTTCTTGGCTATCTTGTTATAATCGCATCCACTGGCGATGCACTCCTGAACGATTCTGACTCGCTCTTCCTTGACCGATTGCTGGCGTTTGCCCATAAGATCTCCTCCTTCAGAAACGAGGTCTGTCAACTTATGCTCATTATACGCCTCAATCCATGTTTTAAGGGAGAGTGTGCCGGAAATTCTGTATTTGGCACAGACGGAAAGCATGGAAACACCGCCTTTAAGATATTCCTTTACGGCCTGGATCTTCATCTGATTGGAGTAGTAAGACAAATGCTGCCTGGGCCGCAATCCCTTAAAGCCCTCCTCTTTATACCGGAGGACCCATTTCCTGAATGTTATGCGGCTCATATGAAGATTTTCAGCTGCCTGGGTAATCGTAACACCCTGATAGAGATATGAAGCAATCTGGTCTAACATTTCCTCCGGGGACGCTTTGGTTTTACATGGCATAAGAATGACCTCCTAATATATTTATGATATTATTTTGTCTTTCTTGTTGAATCATACCAAGGTCGTCCGGTTTTCATCCTTTCCTTCTCGCCGCCCCTTTCCCCTATATTCCTTTTCAGAAAAGGCCGGCCTAAAAAAGTAAATAGATTTTTCTTCCTATCTTGTATAGAATAAAGGTAGACTCCGAAAGTGTGTCTTCAGGGAAAGCGGAGTCTTTGGTATCGTAGGATTTTGGCTCTTGCCGCCCGCTTTGCGGGGCTTCCTGCTTGCATTGATAGACAGGAGTGATATATATGACGAATCGCCAGTGGTTGAAACAGGAAATCAATCAATGGGTGGATGACGGGGTCATCACGGATGAAGAGGGGAAGGAGCTTTCGGCCCGGTACAAGCATGCGGGGCCGTATCCTTACCGGGAGGCGTTTTTCTTCCTGGCGGCTGTCTGCATCTTTGGCGGGCTCTTCTTTCTGGGGGCCGGGCTTTGGAACGGGCTGACGCAGGATCAGCGTTTCCTTCTTGCGATGGGACCGCTTCTTGTTTCTTTCCTTTTGATGCTGGCCGTGGTTCTTTTGGATAAGAAGATTCCGGATCCTGATGTGACGGAGCCGGATTATCGGGGGACTTCTCTTTCGGATGAAATCCTTGGATTCGGCGGTGTGTCGGATTCGGATGCTTTCGGGAGTGTGGATAAGATCGGAAAGAAAGCGGGGCTGATGGCAAAGATCGCCTCAGGGACGCGGACGGTGCCAGCCAAGACGTGGCATCACCGGGTGCCTGCTTTCATCCGCGAGGCGGCAGCGACGCTTCACGGAATCTGCCTTCTCGGTGCTTTCTGGATGGTTTCAGATTCGTTCCAGCTTTCTTCAAATATGTATTCAGGGCTTGCGCTTCTGGCACTCCTGCTTCTTCTGATGTGCATTGTGACATCTTCGGCGGGGCTCGGCCTTCTTTACATGGCCTGCTCGGTCGGGATTTTCTATACGGCGCCGGAGCGCGGATGGCCGGAGATCGTTTCCTGGCTTTTCATGATGATCGCGCTGCTTCTTATGGCGCGCATGCTCTATGAGAGGCGTGACAAGGCGCTCGTTCTTTTCTCCTGGGGCTGGGCTGTGGGGATTCTTCTCCTCATTTTCTGGTCGGCAGGAAATATGCTCTGGCAGACGCTTTTCTTCTCTCTGGCAGCGGCTCTGACCTGGATGGCAGGGGGCGAGTTCAGGGAGTACGGTATCGGCGCGCAGGCGATGCGTTTCTTTGGCGGCGTTGCGGTCTTCGCGGTGCTTCTGGAAGGCGCATACGGCGCTGTATGGCAGAATATTTCAGGCAGTTTCTTCTTATGGGCTGTTTTCATTTTCTTCCTTGTCATTGATGCGATTCTTCTTCTCCGCATGGGAACGAAGGCAGAGTGGCTTTCGATCCTGGCAGGGCTTACTCCATTCGTGATGGGTCTTGCGGCGATTGCGGCGATCTTCGATCCGGCAGGAGCTTTCCCGCCTATGATCGTATCGGTTTATACGGGCGTCCTTGCGATCGGCGTGATTGCCAGGGGCTATCAGATGGACAGGCCTGCGCAGCAGTGGTCGGGTTTCCTTCTCCTCTGCGGCGGCGGTGCGATCCGTGTCATTGACTCGGCGCTGACGTATACCGAGCGAGGCGCATTCTTCATCGCGGCCGGTCTTCTTTCCGCTTTCATCTGCTACATCCTCTATCTTCCGGGGAAGAAGAAAAGGAGAAAGAAAGTGAAGGCAAAGCATATCAATGCGCCTGCGGAAACGGAAGGAAAGGAGGATGAAAGCCATGGTAAATAAGAGACTTTCACTCATCCTTCTTGCCATCGTCGTTGTCATCGAAGTGGTCACGCTCATTTTCATAAGGGGCGATTACAGAAGTGTCATGACGAGCGGCGCTGAGTACAAGGTGCCGGCGCAGATCCAGTTCAAGGGCGATTTCTATAACAAGAATTACCTGGGCATCACGATTCCTATCACGGAAGCACCGTGGGAGGGTTCAGCTCCGGCTCACAGGGGCGAGGAGATTTATCTGAAGCCTGTCGTCGACAATGACGGCCTCATGACGATTTCCGGTGCCACGGACAAGGAACCGGGCGGCAATTACATCATCACCCGCGTCGAATCGATCAATGACAATGGCGATGTCGTCCGTTTCACGTTCCCGGCCAGCCGTCTTTACATGTCTCCAGAACAGCTGAAGAAGCTCTCTGTCGTCGAGCTTTCCGAACGCGTGCAGGTGAAGGATGAAAAGGGCAAGAAGGTCGAGACGCGCATGAAGAATGAAATCTATGCGCAGATCAAGATCAAGGACGGCCGTGTCGTCATTTCCCAGGTGCTTGTCAATGGTTCTCCGGTCGACCAGACCTTCCTGACGGTCGGCAAGAGGCTCTCGGTGAAGTATGCGAGCGGTCCGAAGGAGAAGGATACCTATTCGGTAGGCGGAACGAAGGAAGAAGTCGATCCGGCAGATACTATATAATTTCCCGTCAGTTTTGACGATTTCATAGAGAGAGGCGGATAGCAATGTATATCATCCTTATGCGTCACGGGGAAGCCGTTCCCCAGACGGAAGAGGTGTCGAATCAGAACCGTTCCCTGACGCCGAAGGGAATGCGTCAGGTGAGAAAGTCCGCGCGGATGCTGGCCCATTTCCTGAAGGAAAATCCGATCCGCATTTATACGAGTCCTTATTACAGGACGCGCCAGACGGCGGGGATCCTGGCGGAGGAGTGTTTCGCTTCGGAAATCCATACGGCCGACGAGCTTCTCCAGAGCAGCTGGCAGATGGTCGTGAACCACCTTATCCAGGACGGCTCGCCGATCGCGCTCGTCAGTCATCATCCGTTCCTGCAGGCCTACCTTCTTTCCTCCTGCAGCGCGGCCATCAAGTTCGACCTGGCAGGGATTGCCATCATCGACTATGACGTGAAATGGAAACAGGGAAAATTCATCGGCTACATCACCCCGGGGCTGAAGCAGCTGAAGAAAGAGGACTGATACGATGAAGAAACTTTTGACGATAGCAGGCTCGGATTCATCCGGCGGCGCCGGCATCCAGGCCGACCTGAAGACATTTGCGGCTCTTGGGGCGTACGGCATGAGCGCCATCTGCGCGCTGACGGCGCAGAATACACAGGGCGTCACCATGGTGGTGAATACGCCTGAAGAAATGGTAGAGGCGCAGCTTGATGCCATTTATTCGGACATTCCGCCCGATGGAGTGAAGACAGGCATGCTTTCCACTTCCGGCATCACAAGGACAGTCGCTTCCTACCTTGAAAAGCATCTGGCATCGCCCCTGGTCGTCGATCCCGTCATGGTCGCTACGACTGGCGCAGTGCTCCTTGAAAAGGATGCCATCGAAGCGTACAAGACAAAGCTCATACCGCTTGCGACACTCATCACGCCGAACATTCCTGAGGCAGAGGTCCTCTCTGAAATGGAAATCCATTCGGCAGAGGATATGCGAAAGGCCGCAAAGAAGCTCTCTCTTCTGGGCTGCCAGGCAGTCCTTGTGAAGGGCGGCCACCGCGTGGAAGATGCGACGGATATCCTCTATGACGGCAGCGATTTCCATGTCTACAAGGGTGAACGCATCGAGACGGACAATACGCACGGCACAGGATGCACGCTGTCATCAGCTCTTGCCGTCATGCTGGCAAGGGGGCTCTCGATAGCAGACGCTGTCAGCGGCGCAAAGAAATATATTTCCGGAGCCATCAAGAGAGGCGCCGTCGATTCCGTCGGCCACGGAAACGGCCCCGTCCATCACTTCTGGTTCTATGGTGACAAATGGGGAGATATGGAATGAATTATCCTTTCTTTGCCTTCATGGCACGCTTGAAGTACATCGCGCGCTGGGGGCTGATGCGGAATTCCATCCCTGAAAACGATGCCGAGCATACGCTGCAGACGGTCATGATCGCCCATGCGCTCGCTGTCATCAGGAGGGATATCTTCCATGAGGAAGCCGATCCCGAGCGGTGCGCGGCCCTTGCGCTCTACCACGATGCCAGCGAAGTCTTCACAGGCGACATGCCGACGCCGGTCAAGTATTTCACCGAAGACCTCAGGGAGAGGTATCAGGAAATCGAAGATGAAGCCAGGGAAAAGCTCTTGAAGACGCTGCCGCCTGAGCTCCGTGAATCTTACCGCCCGTATGTGGCAGATATGGAAAAGGATCCGTCCTGGCCGCTTGCCAAGGCAGCGGATACGATGAGCGCGTACCTCAAGTGCGCCGAGGAAATCCAGAGCGGCAATACGGAATTCCGTGAGGCCAAGGAGTCGACGGGGGAGAAGCTGAAGTCTCTTCACCTGAAGGAAGTCGACTGGTTCCTCGATCATTTCGCAGGCAGCTTCTCGGAGACGCTTGATGAAATGAACCTGCATATTAAATGAATTGAATAAAAAAAGCCGCTGAAGGCAGTCTGCCATAGCGGCTTTTTGCCTTTTTGGAGGATGTATGGATATCACAATCAGAGAAGTCACAGAAGAGGATGCAGAAGCAATTGCAGCCATTTACCGTCCGTATGTAGAAGAGACGGGAATCACTTTCGAATTCACGCCGCCTGATGCGGAAGAATTCAGGCGCCGAATCCGTGCAACGAAAAAGGCCTATCCCTATCTGGCTGCCTGTGAGAATGGCAGGATCATCGGCTATGCCTATGCCGGCCGTTTCGGAGAGAGAAAGGCGTATGACTGGAGCGTCGAGCTTTCGATTTACATGGACAGGAAGGAAAAAGGAAAGGGCGCAGGGCGCATGCTCTATGAAGCGCTGGAAAAGGACCTGAAGAAGATGGGGATCATCAACCTGTATTCTGCCATTGCCTGTCCGTCCGGGGAGCCGGATGATTTCATCGACTATGGAAGTCGCGATTTCCATAAGCACCTTGGCTTTGCGGAAACCGCACATTTCAGGAAGAGCGGTTTCAAAAATGGCCGCTGGATCGATCTCATCTGGATGGAAAAAATCATAGGAAATAAGGACGGCACGCCAGAAGCAGTAAGGCCGTGGCCGGACGTGAAATAAAGTCTTATATAAGGAAGGGCTGTGACAAAATAAGGTAAATGCAGACTTTCCCTTTCTCGAACGAAGCTATATAAGTTTAAAACAAATAAGAACTGATTCCTTTTGTTTCTCATCGCCGAACTGTCCCCGGAGGGGAAAGTGCCCAGCCTATCTTTTTCCTGATGCTGGGCGAAAGAGTTGCATTTTCTAAAAAGGCGAAGCATCATCGCCCAGGGTGTCAGAGCTCGCCCCGTAGGGGGAGCTGGCGGCGGAGCTGCCTGAGGAGGTTCATTTCCATCGAGCGCAGCGAGATTTTCCGGTTTTCATATAAAACAAAATGTATATCCATGTTAGATAATCTTCTAATTGAATATACCAGTCCCCAATGCAATGGGCTGTGACGAAATGTGTGCACATTTTTTTTCACAGCCCGATTTTCTATTGCTAAAATAGATTGTAAACGTTGAAACAAGAATACAGTTGTTATATCATAAAGATGTTGTTAACTGAATTATTTTAGACGATGAACAATTGGAGGCAGGATGGTAAAGAACATGACAGCAGAACGGAACAGGACGAAGGAGCTCGTACTCTTCGGCCTCTTCACCGCGCTGATTGCGATCGGCGCATTCATCCGCATACCGGTTCCGGTTTGTCCCTTCACGCTGCAGCTTCTCTTCACGACGCTGGCAGGGCTGATCTTAGGGAGCCGGAGGGGCGCGCTGTCCGTCGGGCTTTATGTCCTTCTGGGACTTTCGGGCGTGCCGATTTTCACGGAAGGAGGCGGGCCTTCGTATATCTTCCAGCCGACGTTCGGTTACCTCGTCGGCTTCATTGCAGGCGCGTGGGTGACGGGAAGGATATGCAAAATCACCGGAGGAAAGACGTTTGGCGAGATTCTTCTGGCAAACCTTTCAGGCCTCCTCGTCGTCTATCTCTTCGGGATGGTCTACGTTTACATCATCAATAATTACTACCTGGGAACACCGATCGGCGTCTGGCCGGTCGTGCTGTATTGCTTCATTCTGGCGGTGCCGGGCGACATTTGTCTCTGCATTCTGGCGGCCGTCATGGCAAGGCGCCTCGAAAGGGCAGCCGGGGATTTCCTCCGGTAATTTGAATGAAAGAAGGAGCAGGAAATGAGCAAAGGACTTTTCATCACAGGAACGGACACGGACATCGGCAAGACGTATGTGACGGCGCTGATCGTCAAGACATTAAGGAAGGCAGGGTATGACGCAGGCTACTACAAGGCAGCCATCAGCGGAGCGCCCACAGTCGCAGAATCTGATGCGGGTTTCGTCAACAAGTTTGCGGACATCAACGAACCCGAGGACATGATCCTCTCCTATTTATACCAGCATGCCGTTTCCCCGCACCTGGCAGCGCAGCTCGAAGGAAATCCGGTCGAGCTTCCTGTCGTCGAGAAAGCATGGAAGCGCGTGACGGAAAAGTTCCCTTACGTCGTCATGGAAGGATCTGGCGGCATTGCATGCCCGATCCGCCGCGATGAAAAGGCAAAGATCGACCTGACGGACATTATTAAAATGCTGAAGCTTCCGGTCCTCGTCATTGCTGATGCCGGCCTTGGCACAATCAACCATGTCGTGACGACGATCGAATACACAAGGGCCCGCGGTATTCCGGTCAAGGGCGTCATCCTCAATAACTGGAAGGGTGGCACGATGGAAGAGGACAATATCAAGATGATCGAAGAAATGTCCGGCGTTCCCGTCATCGCCAAGGTCAAGAGGGGCGATGAGATCCTTACCTGCGATCCGAAGGTACTTGCAGACTGCTTCGACGAAGCGTAAATATCCGGCGGCCGTACACCGCTTATGAAAAGGAAAAGGAGATCCAAATGACTGAAAAAATTGACTGGCAGGCAGAAGACAAAAAATATATCTGGCATCCCGCTATGCAGATGAAGGATAACGAAGTATTTCCTCCGGTCGTCATCGACCATGCCAAGGGCGTCTACCTCTATGACACCGAAGGCAAGCCTTACCTCGATATCATTTCTTCCTGGTGGTGCAACCTTCTCGGCCACTGCAACCCGGAAATCAATGAAGCGCTGAAGCGCCAGATCGACACACTTGAGCACGTCATCTTCACGAACTTCTCCCACAAGCCGGCCATCGAGCTCTCCCGCGAGCTTGCTGAGCTTTTGCCGAAGGGCCTCACGAAATTCACCTACCACGACAATGGATCCTCCGCTGTCGAAGCTGCTATGAAGATGGCATACCAGTACCATAACCAGACCGGCCATCCGGAAAGACAGAAATTCATGTGCCTTGACTCCTCCTACCATGGCGAAACCATCGGCGCCCTTTCCGTCGGCTCCATGGACGACTATGCAGGCATCTTCCATCCGCTCCTGATGGACAATATCCATTTCAAAGGTCTTGACTGCTACCGCTGCCCGTACGGCAAGACAAGAGAGACGTGTCATATCGAATGCTTCGAAAGCGCAGAAGAAGCCTTCGAAAAATTTGGCAAGGAAACCGCAGCCTGCATCGTGGAACCAGTCCTCCAGGGCGCAGCCGGCATGAGAATGTACCCGCCGGCCTATCTGACAAAACTCCGCGCCCTCTGCGACAAGTACGGCGTCCTCTTGATCGACGACGAAATCGCGGCTGGCTTTGGCAGGACAGGCAAACTCTTTGCCATCGAACACGCAGGCATCAGCCCGGACATCCTCTGCACATCCAAAGGCCTCACCGCAGGCTACATGCCGATGTCCATCACCGTCACCACCGACAAAGTCTACGACGCCTTCTACGATGACTACGGCACCCACAAAGCCTTCGTCCACAGCCACACCTACGCAGGAAACCCGATGGGCTGCGCCATTGCCCTCGAAGTCCTGAAAATCATGAAACGCGACCATATCCTGGACAAAGTCAACGAAGACGGCAAGTACCTCCACGAAGAACTTATGAAAGCACTCGGCCATCACAAGAACGTAGGTGAAATCCGTCACATCGGCCTCATCAACGCCATCGAACTTGTAGAAGACCCCGCCACCAAGAAAGCCTTCCCCTCCGAAAAGAGAATCGGCTGGCACGTCTTCCGCAAAGCCATGGCCAAAGGCCTGGTCCTGCGTCCGATGGGCGACGTCATCTACTTCAACCCGCCGCTTAATATCTCCAGAGGAGACCTCGACAAAGGCGTAGCACTCTGCAAAGAAGCCGTCGAAGCTGTACTGGGGGAATAGGGAAGTTTTCAAAAATAATATGAAATGCAAAAAGGAGATCCATCGAGGACCTCCTTTTTGTGTTTTCTCGAGCATAGCGAGGTTTTATGGGTTCTATATAACAAACAATACGACCAGCCTTCGGCTGAAGGAAATGCAACTCATCCGTCGCCTCCGGCGCCACCTTTGGTATGATTCAACAAGAAAGACAGAATAATATCATAAATATATTAGGAGGTCATTCTTATGCCATGTAAAACCAAAGCGTCCCCGGAGGAAATGTTAGACCAGATTGCTTCATATCTCTATCAGGGTGTTACGATTACCCAGGCAGCTGAAAATCTTCATATGAGCCGCATAACATTCAGGAAATGGGTCCTCCGGTATAAAGAGGAGGGCTTTAAGGGATTGCGGCCCAGGCAGCATTTGTCTTACTACTCCAATCAGATGAAGATCCAGGCCGTAAAGGAATATCTTAAAGGCGGTGTTTCCATGCTTTCCGTCTGTGCCAAATACAGAATTTCCGGCACACTCTCCCTTAAAACATGGATTGAGGCGTATAATGAGCATAAGTTGACAGACCTCGTTTCTGAAGGAGGAGATCTTATGGGCAAACGCCAGCAATCGGTCAAGGAAGAGCGAGTCAGAATCGTTCAGGAGTGCATCGCCAGTGGATGCGATTATAACAAGATAGCCAAGAAGTACAACATGTCCTACCAAACGCTCTACACATGGGTAAAAAAGTTCAAGGAAATGGGCGAAGTTGGTCTTGAGGATTACAGAGGAAAGCCGATCAGGCTCCAAACGCCCCGGACCGAAGAAGAACAGCTGCGTCAGGAGAATGCCAGACTTCTTGAAGAACAGAAGGATCTTATAGCAGAGATTGCCCTGCTAAAAAAAAAGATGGAGATAGAGGAAAGGTTGCGTTCCTCGAAGGATTCAGCCTTACTCACCTTCTCAGAGATTTTAAAGCCATAAAAGAAGTCCATGAAGAAACCAACATCTCCATAGAAAGTCTCTGCCGACTCTCAAAGGTCTCCCGGGCAGCTTATTACGGATGGCTGAATCATATTAAGAGCGGCCGTGAACTGCTGAGAGAAAAGGTCGCACAGGAGGTCATGAAAACCCATCAGGAATATCCGGATATGGGATACCGCCGGATTAACGATTGGATCAAGAAGGATGACAACATCAATATAAATGTAAGCGACAGTCTGGTTCTTCGTATCATGCGGATACTTAATATTAAGTCCGTGATCAAGTACAAGACCGATGGTTGCACTCGTAACGCAAAGGATCCAAAGTACATTTTTGAAAACCTGCTGAACCGTGACTTTGATGCCGGCGTGTCCAATGCAAGATGGATGACGGATGTCACTGAATTCAAGTACACAACTGCTGATGGAGTTTTGCACAAGTTATATTTAAGCGCGATTATTGACGGCCATGATCGCCGGATTGTCTCTTATGTCATCGGCGACAGGAACAATACTGCACTGGCTTTTGAGACAATGGAAAAGGCACTTAAAGAGAATCCTGGAGAACATCCAATGATTCATACCGACCGCGGATTCCAGTATACAAGCAACGGATTCCATAAGATTGTTGAAAAAGCAGGACTGGTTCACAGCATGTCCCGTGTAGGCTGCTGTGCAGACAACGGTCTGATGGAAGGGTTCTGGGGAATGCTGAAGCGCGAACGTTACTACACACGTAAATTCACCAGCCGTAAAGCAGTGGTAAGCATGATCAACGGCTACATCTACTTCTACAACAACAAACGCATTCAGCGCAAATTACATCTTTTAGCTCCAATGGAAGTATTCAACGCAGCTCCAATGGCTGCATGATTAAGATTAAAGTACGATTAGATTTTTTATGATATTTATTTGTCTGTATTAACAAATCCGCACCACCTTCTCCTCCCGGAGCAAGGTTAAAACCGGCCTACGGCCCTGAGACCGCATTTCCTCGAGCGCAGCGAGGTTTTATGGTTTTGCTTTTCCTCTTCGCGCTCCGCCGCGGTTGTATGGTGTGATAGGAAACAGCCTTCTTTCTTATCTTTTTTAAACAGAAGGCGTACCTTGGTTTTTATCGGTGGTGCGGGAGCAGCGTTCGGTCTTATGGTTTCCGCAATTCCCCCCATACAAAAACCTCCGGCTCTTGTCCGGAGGTTTTTTCAGTATTTTTTAAGATATATGCAGTGTATTCTTGAAGTCTTTGATGTAGTGCCTCGATACCGGAACTTTTTCCTTGGGGAAGTAGTTCATGGTGAGGAGGAGGGTGCCGTTGTCCTGGCTTTCGAGTTCCTGGATCATGGAGAGGTTGACGATGTAGCCTTTGTGTGTGCGGAAGAAGCCGTGGGGGGCGAGGAGCTGTTCGGCGTCACGGAGGGTCATTCTGGATTCGATGATGCCGCTGGTGGTGTAGAAGAGGGAGCGGTCGGATTTTTCTGTGGAGATGATGACGATTTCCTTGGAAGGGGAGATCATGACTGTCTTGTCTTTGGTCTGGAGGGAGATGCGCTGGGAGGTGTTGATGATTTCTCCCGGGGAGCGGTGGTTTTCTCTGAGTTCTATGCCGTCGGCGTATCGTTTGATGGTTCTCTGGATGCGTTTTTCGTCATAGGGTTTCAGGATGTAGTCGAAGGCTTCGAGGTCGAAGGCCTGGACGGCGAACTGGCTGTAGCCTGTGGCGAAGACGATTTTCACCGGGTAGTCTCTTTTCTGGATTTCCTTGGCGCATTCAAGTCCGTTCATGAAGGGCATTTCGATGTCAAGGAAGAGGATGTCGACGTTCGGGTGGACGTTCAGGAAGTCGAGGACTTCTTTTCCGTTTTTGCATTCTCCGACAATCTGCACGCCGGGGATGGTGGCGAGTTCGTATTTCAGTTCTCCTCTGGCAGGAATTTCATCGTCAGCTACCAGTACGCGTATGTCTTGCATGGTTCAAAGGCTCCTTTTTCTTCTTCAGCGGTGACTTTCGGGATGTTTGTGAAGACGAGTGTGCCTCTCCCTTCGCGGCTGATGATGTGGAGGCCGCTTCTTTCTCCGAAGAGGGACATGAGGCGCTGATGGACGTTGATGAGTCCGATGTGGTCGCGGCGCTTGTGATCGCGCAGGAGTCTTTTTCTCTTGGCTCTTGCGATGCCGACGCCTGTGTCGTAGACGTAGATCTTGTAGTGGTCTTTGTGCTCGATGAGGCCTGCTTTGATCTGGCCGCCTTCAGGCCGTTTGAAGATGCCGTGGACGACGGCGTTTTCTACGAGGGGCTGAAGGAGAAGGGGCGGGACCATGATGTCGTCGAGCTTGTCTTTCGGGAAGTCGTACTCGATCTGGAGCCTGTCGCCGAAGCGGGCTCTTTCAAGTTCCGTGTAGCACTCGATGACGTGGAGTTCTTCGGATAAGGGGATGAGCTTTGAAGGGTTGTTAAGGCTGTGGCGGAAGTAGTCGGAGAGGTACTGGATGAGCTTTCTGGCTGTTTCCGGGTCGCTTCGTATATAGTAGGAAATGGTATTTAATGTGTTGTAGAGGAAGTGCGGATTGATCTGCGCCTGGAGGGCACGGATTTCCGCTTCGGCCAGAAGGTTTTCTTCTTCCTTGAGTTTCTCGGATTCGTAAATGGATTCGAGGATGTGACAGATGCCGTGAAGGAATTCGGTGCCTGTCTTGGTGAAGGTGTCGCCTTTGGATTTGGCGGCGAAGATGGAGCCGACGACTTTGCCCTTGTACTTGACGGGAAGGGTAATGAGGTGGGGAAGATCAGGAAGTGAGTGCTGCAGTTTCAGTATCGCGATTTCCGCATCGCCCTGGTTCTTGTCGGCGTCGTCTTTATAGTTGGTTCTTGTATAAATCTGATCATTATATAAGATGGCGGCCCAGATGAGTGTGGGGAGTGATGTCGTCATGATTTCCGTGACGCGCGCCACGGAGAAGGATTTGAATCCGTCGTGGAGCGTGGAGAAAAGGGTGATGACGGCATTGAAGGTGCTCTTGGTCGTCTGTGTCTTTTCGGAGTCTCTCTGGTGGATGAAGAATTCCATAGCAAGGTAGAAGATGCTGACAGCGATCGTGTTTGTCGCAATGATCGGGAGCGACAGGTGGAAGAAGTTCACCGGGTACGTTGTCGTTGTCGGCCAGGTGAGGAAAGCGAAGAATATCCAGAAGAGGAATTCCAGGATGAATGAGTAGAGGAAGGACCAGAACCAGAGGTTATGGAAGTGGTTCTTCAAACGGTAGGAGAGGAATCCTGCCGCGATGCCCTGGATGATGGAAAGTCCACCATGGATGAAGGCAGAGTCTGTATTGATGAAGAAGGCGCGGTGGATGCCGACGATCGTGCCGACGGCTGTCCCGACAATCGGTCCTCCGACGAAGCCGCCAAGAAGGATGCCGACGGCTCTGAAATTGATGATGCCGCCTCCGGCTCTGACGTTCCAGTATGTCCCGCAGAGACCTATGACGGAGAAGAGTATGATGAAAATTCCTATTTGCTGCCTGGTGAATTCTTTCGCCGTGATGGCCTGCCTGAAGAATGTGGTGCGGCAGATCATGAGAAGAAGCAGCAGGAATAAGGATATGCCAAACCAGACATGCTGGATCCCTATGATCCAATTAGGTTCCATGGTGTCACCTCAAATACGAAATCAAGGAAGTGGATGCATTGTCTTTTCCCGAAAGAGCATGAAAAAAGCATTCCCGGAAAATAAGTATATTATAATAAATACCTTATGTATGTGCAAAGAACCATAGATTATTCAACATGTATTACAAAATAGGATTAATAACCACTTTCTCAAGAAGTTTCGGTCAATACAGATTTTTCTATAAGTGGTTGATCGATGATGAAATTATCATATAAATGCATCTCATCTGCGAATATCTGCATCTTACCGGTCCTGCATCTTACCCTTTTCTAAGTGCATCTTATCGAAAAAATAGAGAAGTGACTTTACATTTCCTATATACTGTAACCGATGAAATTCAACGGAATATCTGTGTCTTATGCGCATATATTACTACCATTATACCAAATCTTTCAGGTGATGCGCGAGTGGCGGATTTCCTGAAAGGGGTGAATCAATTCTGGCTCGTAGCCTTCTGGGAAGAGAAGGCTGTTATAGAGTAAATTCATGTACAGAAAAACTGTACGAGTAAAGAAAGGAAGGGATTTTCATGATTATTTATGGTGTTGCTCTTCTGGCAGGCTGCTTCATGGTAGGCAACCTGATCGGCGACATGCTGGGCGTTGTTCTGGGGGTCAAGGCTAACATCGGCGGCGTAGGTTTCGCTATGTTGTTCCTGATCATCATCTCCAGCTGGGCACAGAAGAAGGGTCTCATGAAGGAACCGGAAGAACAGGGTATCAAATTCTGGTCCGCTATGTACATTCCGATCGTCGTAGCAATGAGCTCCATCCAGAACGTAGCAGCTGCACTGAGCGGCGGCGTAGTCGCAGCAGCAGGCGGCATTCTGGCAGTAGCAGTTGGCTTCCTCCTGATTCCGGTACTGGCTAAGAAACAGCCATCCGCAGAAGTATCTGCAGCTAAACCGGAAGACAAGAAATAATTCTAGAAAAGAAAAGGAGGTAACAACATGGATATTGTAGCTATTGCAACAAAACTGTTCAATTCAAACGGCATGGTCTTCTCGTTTATGCTTCTTGGTATCATCATGTATTTCGCTTACAAAATCGGGAAGTTGACTCATGGCCGTATCCACGGCAGTGCTATCGCTATTTTCTTCGGTCTGGTTCTCGCTTATATCGGCGGTGTAACAACCGGAGGCCACAAAGGTATCGCTGACGTTCCGCTCTTCGCAGGCATGGGCCTCGTAGGCGGCGCTATGTTCAGAGATTTCGCTATCGTTTCCACCGCATTCGGTGCTGACCTGGCAGAAATCAAAAAAATCGGTGTAAGAGGCGTTCTGTCCCTGTTCATCGGTGAATTCATCTGCCTGCTCGCAGGCTTCGCTGTTGCTTATCCAATGGGATACACTGATCCAATCGATCTGGTAACCATCGGCGCAGGCATTGCAACATTCGTTGTAGGACCTGTTACCGGCGCAGCACTCGGCGCTTCTTCTGAAGTTATCGCTATTTCCATCGCAGCTGGCGTTGTTAAGTCCGTACTCGTTATGGTCGTAACTCCGTTCGTTGCTAAGGTTCTCGGCCTTGACAACCCGCAGTCTGCTATGGCATTCGGCGGCATCATGGGCACCACTTCCGGCACCGCTGCTGGTATGGCTGCTGTTGATCCGAAGCTCGTTCCATACGCAGCTATGACAGCAACATTCTACACCGGCCTGGGCTGCCTGCTCTTCCCATCTGTATTCTATTTCCTGACACAGATGATCTTCGGTTAATCCGAACAAACCATGTGATTTAACAGAGGTCTGACGCTGCTCCCGCGCCGGACCTTTGGTTAACTCATGCGCCATCTGACGTAACTTTTACAGAAGCGGCGTAAGAGCTGTACTATAATAATAAGGGGCGGGAGCAATGAAAGACCTGTCATTCATTTGTTTTTATGTTTATTGTGTATAGAAAGGATTGAGAAGATGTTAGAAATCAAACCAAGCACGAAAAACTGGAACACCAGAGGCGAAGATACCGCTGCAAGACTGAAAGATGGTTCCGCTTACGCTAAAGGCAAGATCGTTGCTGCTGAAGACACTGTAAAACTCCTCGAAGCTGTACTCCGTCCAGGCGACAAGGTCAATATCGAAGGCGACAACCAGAAACAGGCTGATTTCCTCGCAAAACAGCTGTGCGCAGTAGATCCGACCAAGATTCATGACCTCCATATGATCCAGTCCACCCTGTCCATTCCGGAACATCTCGATGTTTTCGAAAAGGGCATCGCTCACAAACTTGATTTCGCATATGCAGGAAGCCAGGGCAAACGTCTGGCTCAGATGGTACAGAACGGCGGCGTAGAACTCGGCGCTATCCATACTTATCTGGAAATGTACTCCCGCTACTTCATCGACCTGGTACCGAGAGTTTCCCTCGTTACCGCTGATGCAGCTGATGCTGAAGGCAACATCTACACCGGTTTCTCCACTGAAGATACACCAGCTATCGTTGAAGCAACCAAATTCAACCAGGGCATCGTAATTTTCCAGGTCAACAAGATTGTTGACAAGCTGCCAAGAGTCGACATCCCGGCTGACTGGGTTGACTATGTCATCGAAAGCCCGACTCCTTACATGCTGAACCCGCTGTTCACCCGTGACCCGGCTAAGATCACTAACGAACGTATCCTCAAAGCTATGATGGCTATCAAAGGCATCTATGCTGAATACGGCGTAAAGGTTCTGAACCACGGCGTAGGCTTTGATACCGCTGCTGTAGAACTGATTCTCCCGACCTTCGCTGAAAATCTCGGCCTGCGCGGCAAGATCTGCACCCACTGGGTACTGAATCCGCATCCGACCCTGATTCCGGCTATCGAAACTGGCTGGGCACAGGCTATCTACTCCTTCGGTTCTGAAGTAGGTATGGAAGAATACATCAAAGCTCGTTCCGACATCTTCGCTATCGGACCGGACGGCACCATGCGTTCCAACCGTGCATTCGCACAGGCAGCTGGCCACTATGCAGCTGATATGTTCATCGGCTCCACCATGCAGATCGACCGCTTCGGCAACAGCTCCACCGCTACAAAGAACAACGTAGCAGGCTTCGGCGGCGCTCCGAACATGGGCTGCGATGCTAAAGGCCGTCGTCATGTAACCGAAGCTTGGAAGAAAGCCGGCGAAGAAGTAGCTAACCGCTATGAACTCATGGGCGACAGAAACCGCGGCAAGAAACTCGTTGTTCAGATGATCACCACCGTTTCCGAAAAAGGCTTCCCGGGCTTCGTAGATCAGCTTGATGCTGTAGCTCTGCAGAAGAACGCAAACCTGGATCTGGAACCAATCATGATCTACTCTGATGACCTGACCCACATCGTATCCGAAGTAGGTATCGCTTACCTCCACAAGTGCCACAACATGGAAGAAAGAATGAACGCTATCCGCGCTGTAGCAGGCAAGACAGAAGTAGGCAAACTCGAAGATCCGGAAATCACCAAGAAACTTCGCAAGGAAGGCATCGTAAAACTTCCGGAAGACCTCGGTGTCAACCCGGCTGAAGCAACCAGAGACCTCCTGGCTGCTAAGAACATGAAGGACCTCGTTGACTGGTCTGGCGGACTCTATGATCCGCCGGCTAAATTCAGAAACTGGTAATCCTTTCAGTTCTTGAGTCAAGCTGTCATATAAAAAGCTGTGCAAGATGAGAAATCATTTTGCACAGCTTTTTTGATATTCTGGTCTTTGTTACTGGGATTCTGAAATGACAGCTTCATGTCCGAATTCCTTCAATCGCTCAGTCGTTATGCTTTCAATGTGTTTGCATACACCGTCAAAATTGAAGAAGATATCAGCTTCAGAATACCTGAGAACGCCGTTGCTCTGAAGTTCGCTTTTACGCTGATTCCACTTTTCGTACGACAATCCGAGATCAGAATGCCGGCTTTTGCTCTCTACTTCTATGATGAGCTTCGCTTTGGAGCAGTAGAAGTCAGCAATATAATTTCCAATCACAAATTTCCTTCTGAAGCGGGGCTGATGCTTCCTGAGGAACCTGAACCAAAGATTGGATTCCATTCCTGTCATTGTTTTCCTCTGCGCCTTGGCACGTTCTTTCATTTCTCTGTTGATGGGCGTAAAGTCAGCCATAATTTTCTCCTTTCTAACATTAAAATTTCTTCCGTATACTCTTTCTTATTTATGCTATATTAATTACATAGTACGCAATATTTTTTCCACATAAAAAGAGCAGCCCTTTTCAGAGCTGCTCTTTTCTATTTCCTATTCAATTATTTATTGGTGGACTTCTCGCTTCTCAGGAGGATGACCTGGTTTTTCCCTGCGCCTTTTGCGGTGTAGAGGGCGCTGTCCATTCTTCTGTAGAAGCTTTCGAGTGTTTCTCCTTCGTAGGAGGTGGTGACACCGAAGCTTGCGGTGACTGTCTTGCCGTCTGGCAGGATGTCTGCTTCTGCGAAGTTTCTTCTCATGCGGTCGGCTACTTTTTCGGACTGGTCGATGTCTGTATCCGGCAGGAGAATGACGAATTCGTCGCCGCCCCAGCGGCCGGCATAATCGGTCGGGCGGACGCCGTTTTTCATGATGTCGGCAAGGCGGATGAGGACTTCGTCGCCGACGCCATGTCCGTAGGTGTCGTTGATGTGCTTGAAGGAGTCGATATCAATCATGATGGCTGAGAATGTGTGGTGCGTCTTGTTTGTGTCTTCGATGAGATGACGGAGGACCCATTCGATGCGGCCTCTGTTCAAAAGGTCTGTCAGGCTGTCGTGGCCGGCTACGAAGGCAAGCTTCTGGTAGGCGTCGGACAGTTCCTTGGATGTGACGGTGATGAAGGAGGCAAGGCGCTGAACGGTGGAGAGGGAATCATCGAGGTTCAATGCCGGGTCATTCTCGATGTGCGACGGGTCATTGGAGATTTCTGCGATGGTTCTCTGGTAGTCCTTTGTTTCTTCACGGAAGGCAGCAGAGACAAGGTTCATGTTCATGGTGTAAACGTGGCCTTCGATGCGGTCGATCTCGCCTCTGGTGTAACCACCGGCAGCAGGTGTGATTCTTTCGTAGGCGCTCAGGATCTGGTTGACGTCATCTTTCAGGTAGTACCTTCTGACGACGCAGGAGAAGAGGAGCATGCCCTGTGGTCCGAAGTCGCGGATGCGGCCTAGGACTCTGCGGCTGCCATTGATGATTTCATTCGGATCGCCGTATGCCATGCGGAGCTTGTCTCCGACGTGGAGGGCGATATTGAATACGAGGGAGCCGTCTTTGCGGCAGCTCATCGGAAGGCGGGCGAGTTCGACGCCGTCTTTTTCGACGACGAGCGGGAAGCTCAGTGTCTTCTTGTCGAAATCGACGGAAGGGTCGATCTTCAGATATTTTTCATAGAAGTTGACGGCAGGGCGATGGTCGAGTTCCTTGATGACCATATTGCCGTCCATGGCGGTAATCGTGACCTGACGGCCGAGCGGCTGCCAGCCGAGTACCGAACGCGTGAGGACTTCGACGGTGCCTCTGAAGAGCACGATGACGAATCCTTCATTCATGATGGCTTCTTTATCAAAGATATAGGATGGCTGATTGAGATCATCCGTGTCAGCGCCGCCGCCGAAAACAGAAACGGAAGGCGGGAGTGCTGAAATAGCGTCCAGGAAGGGCTCTACATTGCCCGTAAGCTGGGTTTCCAGGATTTCCACAGCGCGAAGGTCCTTCATGTTCTTGCAGACTTCAAAGCACTTCTCAGCCGCATCTTTGATGCTCATGTCTTTCATATCATAGTGCAGCACTTCGACAGGACTTTCGTCAAAGGCCATGAATGAAAGGATGGTCTTTCCCGTATTCATTTGTCCGTCTTCTATGCCGCCTGCGGTCGTGAGCCCTGCGATAGCGGCTCTGGGAAATGCTTTTGAAAGCCCGTCTGTCATTGCCTGGATCAGCGCGGGATCGTTCCAGTGTGTGAAAATCGAGATGGAAAGATAGGGTGCAGGAGATGGGTGAGCTTCCTGGAATGCTTTGATGCATCCGGAAAGTTCGTCGATGTCCTGCAGAGTATACGTGTTTTGATACAAAGCCAATCATTTCCTTTCATGATACTGTGCTCGGTTTTCGTTGAAAGCGAAAGCTTCATTGAAATCATATACCGATTGGGGAATATTAATCATCTTACTGAACAAATATGTGAATTTATATTTAGTTTATAATATTAATCACGCTTACACATTATAGCACTGGAATATAGGGTTTTCAAATGAATCCTTTGAATATTTAAATGTTTTTCTTACCATATGCCGGCGGGCATTTTGTTTCGTAAAATCAGTCAATATTGAGATTTTTGCCCACCTCTCTTTCATAGAAACATGTTGATATCTACTTATATTGTAGTACTTTTAGAAAAATAGATAAAGAAGAAAATTATAAACGATGCAAGTATTTTGCGATAAATAATGATAAAAGAGGCTCTACTGCGGATCATGCAGGAAAACGTAAACAGCACGGATTATAATAGCCGCTGTCGCCGGTACGGAAGGTTTGGACCTGCCCCAGCGGGGAAGGAGCGGTCAGCCTATCTTTTCATAAGTTTAAAACAAAATAGACTTGAACTCTTTCTTTTCACATCGCCGAGCTTCCCCCTACGGAGGGAAGAATTGCCTTTGACCTTGCCCTGGAAGGGAAGGTGTCAGGCCTCAAATTTCTGATGCCTGACGGATGAGTTGCATTTCCACGGACGAAGTCCGGTTGTCTGGTTTTCAAAAGGTGCAGTTTCTAAGAAGGCCGCTCGGATAGGGTTGATTATTCATCAGTTTTTATAAAAGGCTCTGCGAGCGCAGCGAGGTTGTGTGGTTTTGCACTTGACCTTGCCCTGGAAGGGAAGGTGTCGCCGGAGGCGACGGATGAGTTGCATTTCCTTAGCCGTCAGGCTGGTCGTATGGTATTTTTCTTCATTCTGTTTTCCAATTCGCCATACTTGGCGGTTGTATGGTATTCACAAGAGTGAATCTTGCAACAGATTTATCTCCAGTAAAAAAGGCTGTAACAAAATGTGCAATCATTTTGTCACAGCCCTGTCCTTTTTATTTTTCTTCTTCCTTAAATGGATTGATTGTCCTTATGATCCAGCGTTCTCCGCCGGTGAATTTGCTGTTGTGTTTTCTGGCAGCGTCTTCGCTTCTCTTGGTGAGGTCCTTGACGGCTTCTTCGAGGGAGTGGATGGTCTTCACGGCCGTATCAGAGCGCATGTCTTCTCCGCATACGGGGCAGAGGGGCGGGTGGATGAAGGAGGTGTTCACGCGGGATTTGCAGTGCGGGCAGGTGATGAAGTCTGCGCTGAATTTCTTTTCGTTCTGCTCTTTGGAGTAGGAGGCGAGGCGGTCCTGCTTTTCCTTCAGTCCCTTTTCGAGGGAAATCATCTGCGGGGACGGTTCGATGCCGATTTTGTACTTGACGGCAAAGGTGGTCGGGATGGTTTTCAGGTATTCCATGGCCTGGCGTTTCGTGTTGAAGACTTTTTCCTTGAAGGTGAGCCCTTTGAATACACTGTTGGCTTCGCGCTTGGTGAAGCCTTCTTCGACCATGGATGATTTCATGGCGTCCTTGATTTCCGCAGAGGGATGGGTGATGTCAAATTCCCAGAATTTGTCAGCCCAAAGCGAGGGGGCTTTCGACTCCCCGGCCGGTGCCGGTGCTTCTTTTGCCTCGGGAGCGGGCGCTGGGGCAGTTTTCTTCGCTTTTTTCGGCTTGGGCGCTTCCTTTTCTTCTTTCTTTATGCGGGACTTCTTCGGTTTCGCAGGGCCCGCTTCAAATGAAAACAGGTCCGTTTCAGTCAGTTTCGGATCTTTGGACATGTTTAAACTCCTCCGGTAAATAGTTTTGGCTCTATCATACCATGGATATCAAGGGTGGTACAGGCGTTCCATGAAATTTTAGCAGAAATTTACAGATTTCCTGCGAAAAAGGATGAAATTTCCCGAAAAAGACGATGGGGCCTTATCGTCCGTTTTCTTTTTTCTGTGTCGTGGTATATAATGTAAAAGTAACTTCATAGAAATGGACAAAGGTGTCCGCGGCATTGTTTTTGCCGCGGCCTTTTTGCGTCCTAAGCGGGAAAATACGCAGTTTTCATTGAAGCGGCGGTTTTCTCATGCTAAAATGAGGGAAATGCATTGCCCGGGAAACCGGCTATTTAGGAGGAGGATGTAAGTATGTACAGTATTGCTGCACCACATGCAAAAGGAAAGAGCGCAGAAGACAATATTTTTGCCGCTAACAACAGAGCGATTGCGCTGGCTAAGGAAATCGGCGTGGAAAACGTCACCAATGCCACAGTAGGCTCCATTCTTGATGAAGACGGAAGCCTCGTCGTTCTCGACGTCGTCAAGCAGGAACTGAAGAACCTGACACCGCCGGAATTCTGCGCATATGCTCCGATCAAAGGCTATGATGAATTCCTGAAGGATTGTATCGATCAGTGCTTTGGCCAGTCCCGTCCGGAAGGATACATCGATGCCTGCGCAACACCTGGCGGCACCGGCGTCCTGCACCATGTCGTGCACAATTATTCCGAACCGGGCGATGAAGTGCTCATTACCGACTGGCACTGGGGCGCTTATGACAGCCTGATCGACGACAACAACAGAAAGCCGCGCACCTTCTCCTTCCTGACAAGCGATGGCCATTTCAATACGGCTTCCTTCAAGGAAAATGTAGAAGATGTCCTCACAAAGCAGGATAATATCGTCATCATTCTGAACGGCGTTGCCAACAACCCGACCGGCTACTGCATGTCCGCCGAAGAATGGCAGTCTGCTGTCGATGTGCTGAAGGAAGCAACCAAGGATGAAACGAAGAATGCCATCCTGATCGCTGACGTGGCTTACCTCGACTACAGCGGTGAAAAGGAAGAATGCCGCAAGTTCTTCAAGGTATTCGGCGGACTTCCGAAGAATATCCTCGTCGTCTGTGCATACACCCTTTCTAAGGGCTTCACGATGTACGGCCAGCGCATGGGCGCAATGATCGGCATTTCCTCTGACAAAGACGTCATCAAAGAATACGTCGACATCAACCAGTACAGCAGCCGTGCTACCTGGTCCAACTGCAACAGCGCTGCCCAGCATGCAATGATCCGCATCTGCCAGGATCCGGAAAAGATCAAACAGCTCGACGCTGAAAGAGCCAAGTACTACAAGCTCATTCAGGAAAGAGCCGCTATTTTCGTTGAAGAAGCACAGGAAGAAGGAGTGAAGTTCGTTCCTTACATCTCCGGTTTCTTCATCACGATCCCTGTCACCAAGTCTCAGGCGGTCTGCGACATTCTCGAAAAAGACCATGTATTCATGGTTCCGCTGAAGAAGGGCATCCGCCTCGCTGTATGCTCCGTTTCCAAGAAGAAAATGTACGGCCTCGCTCACAAGCTTGCTCTGGCTATCAAGGAAGCCGGCGCACAGCAGTAATCAATAGGGCATCTGGGCCCTGAAAAAATAAAAATGAGGGGTGAAGCTTATGGAAAATCTATTTGCCGCTCTGAATGCGGTACTCAGCTTCGCCACTCCGGTCTCTGACTTCTTCTGGGATTTCTCGAAGATGTTCGGTTTCTGGAAGGACATCCCCATTCTGGGGTCATTCTCCCTGGCCATCATCGTACTGGTGGGATCAGGCATTTATTTCACATTCCGCCTCGGATTCGTGCAGGTCCGCCAGTTCATGACGGGGGTACGGACCCTGGCCACGAGAAGAAGCATCCATACGGGTATTTCTCCTCTGGCGGCCTTCCTCCTTTCGACGGCGATGCGCGTCGGCCCGGGCAACATGATCGGCGTCACGGGCGCGATTGCTGCCGGCGGTCCGGGAGCGCTCTTCTGGATGTGGATTTCCGCCTTCTTCGGCATGGCGACGGCTTTCATTGAAGGCACGCTGGCACAGATTTTCAAGGAAAAACGCGGCGACAACTTCGTCGGCGGCCTTCCTTTCTATGCAAGACGCCTTTGCGGAAATAAGGCATGGATCGGCGTGGCTCTGTCTGCACTCTACATCTTCTATGCGCTCATGTGTCTTCCGGCACAGGGTCTGAACGTCATCACGTCCTTAGGCTCGATCGTCGGACTGGTGGGCGGAGAGGAAATCCCGCTGCAGTCGACATTCTACTATGTCATGTCGATTCTTCTGCTCGTCTTCATCACCTTCATGGCGTTTGGCGGCATCAAGCGTATTTCCCACTGGGCAGATATCCTTGTCCCGGTCATGGCAGTCATTTACATCGGAACCGCTATCCTTCTCATCATCTCGAACCTGGGAAGCGTTCCGTACTTCTTCCATGCTGTCTTTGCAGGCGCATTCAAGCCGGAAGCCGTCTTTGGCGGCGTTCTTGGCACAGCACTCCTGCAGGGCGTCAAGAGAGGGCTCATGTCGAACGAAGCCGGCCAGGGCACCATCACGATGGCAGCTGCTTCAGCTGAAGCCCACCATCCGTGCGAACAGGGCATCATTTCCGCCCTCGGCGTATTCCTCGATACCCACGTCATCTGCACCATGACAGGCTTCATTATCATCATGGCTCACCAGTGGGCGCTGAATCCTGAAGAATGGAAGACAGCAGGCACCTATCCGAAATTCCTGCTCTCCATCCATGCGCTGACCCCGGATCTCCTGCAGACCTTCGTCATGGTCATGGTCTCCATCTGCTTCTGCCTCTTCGCATACACCTGTGTCATGGGCTTCGTTACATTCTCTGAAATCTCCGGGAACCGTATTTCCAGCTCCCGTTCTTTCATCACCGTTCTCCGCCTGCTCTCCGCCTGCTCTGCGTATTCGTCACCGCATTCGGCATCGCCTGCAGCATCGCCGGCTACGATCTCTCGAACCTCTGGGCATTCTCGGACCTTGCCAACATCATCATGGTGTACTGCAACGTCCCGATGCTCTACCTCGGCTTCCGCTACGTAAAGAAAGCCGCTGCCCACTACGCAAAGAACGACGGCACGCCTTTCACTTCCGAAACCATCGGCATGAAAGTCGACTACTGGGACGAAAGAAAAGACGACTGAAAATAAAAAGATGTGGAATCCGCTATGGGTTTCACATCTTTTTTGCTGGAAGGACCAGCGGGGGATGAAACTTTCATCCATGAACGTTCGGCGTTTCTTCTTTCTTTTCCATTGCTTTCACAGGTTAAAGAAAGATTGACAGATAGAAATATAGAAATGTGATAAGTGAAGTGTTATAATGGACTTGAAAGGTAAGAAGACCTTTCACCAACCACTGCCGTAAAGGCAGCGAAATCGGAACACATGCGTTTTCTCCTTTCCGGATTAGATTGTAGTGAAATGATAGTTCATGAAACTTGTATGCTTTTGTAAGGATTTGAGTTGTCAGTTCTACTGTTAGCTGTTCCGTGTTCCGTACGAGGAAGCTCCGGGTGACCGGGGCTTTTTCGTTGCCTGAAAAGGGATGATTGACAGAAAGGCGCCCCGCGTCTTATCCTTATAAGATAAACAGGAAAAGAGGGAAACCATGAAGACGATATCGATTGTGATGTTTGATGATTTTGAAACGCTTGACGCATTTGGCCCGGCAGAAGTCCTGTCCAAACTGGATGGATACGAAATCCGCTCCGTATCGCTTCTTGGCGGCATCGTGACAAACAGCCAGGGCATCATGGTCGTGACCGAGCGCATGCTCGATATCGAGGAATCCGACATCCTCATCGTCCCGGGCGGCATGGGGACAAGGACACTGGTCAATGACGACTGGTTCCTTCAGGGATTGACAGATCTAGCCGCAAAGTCGAAATGGATCCTCTCCGTCTGCACGGGATCGGCCCTTCTGGCGGCGGCAGGCTTATTGGACGGAAGACATGCAACGACCAATAAGAATGCCTTCGAATGGGTCAGGAATCAGGGGACAAGCGTCCTCTGGGAAAGAGAACCCCGCTGGGTCCGTGACGGCAATATCTATACCGCCGCCGGCGTCTCCGCAGGCACCGACATGGCCGTCGGATTCATCGCAGACCAGCTTGGAAAAGAAAAAGCAGAAGAAGTCTGCCGGAAAATAGAGTACCACTGGTACGACAACGCCGCCCACGATACGTTCTGAAAAACGAATCAATAAAAAGAAGCTGTAGAAATGATTACACATTTCTGCAGCTTCTTTTTTATTTCTTGACCGGTCTTGGTTTCCTTTCTCTCGACTTGATGAACTTCTGCATGTAATAGGAAATTTCCGCATAGAGAATCGCAATCGTCAGATGGGCGAGAGCGAAAGCAGGCACATTCGGCGCACGCATACGCGTCCCCGTGACAGGAAGCAGGAAAATACGATTTCCAATATGGAATCCAAACGAGAAGTAAATTCCTGCAGCAGCCAGTGCCACGGCAAGCACCTTAAGGAAAATAGAAACCGTAATCGTATTCCCTAAGTGGAGAGCCTTCTTGAAACGAGGAAGAAGCGCACTCCAGTGGATCCCCAGGTGCAGCCCGATGGCAACGAGCATCACATAACCGCCGATCCGGTGGATCCTGTGGACGATGAGCGGTGCATTGACATCCAGCGACAGCTTGTAAGAAATCAGCGGCGCCGTGATCATGACGGCCAGGAATGAGCCGATGAGGATGACATCGATCAGAAACGTGAACCGCCTGTCCCAGTTCCAGCGCCCGCGCGGAAGAGACTTGTACCACTGCCGGTTCAAATAATTATGGAAAATAACGATGACGAAGAAAATCATACCGAAGATTTCATGATTCGAACTCCCGATCTGGCGGTAATCCAGAATCGCGAGGAACATGACGAGCATCACCGTGGCTACAAGCATACGAAGCTTCATAATCAACCTCCCGAAAACCTCTTTTCCTTATTTTAGCATGCGGAAAGATGCCATGTGAAATGCGAAATATGACAGAGAAACTATAGAAGAAATGTATGGGAATGAAAATAAAAAAGGCGCCGCAGAGGGCGCCTCATTATTTAGTTAACGCAGGGGTTTCGCCGGCGCTTTCCGTCCCAATTTCCTTAAATGCATCTGAATGAAGTAAGACACAGCCGCAATACCGATGACATCGACCAGATGGCCAAGCATACCGATATACACGCCGGAAGGATTCAGATTCGGACGCGTCCCCGAGGGGAGGATAAAGTAAATGGCGCCAAGCACCACAGCAAGAACCACAAGCCGGATAATCATCCCTGCCGCCGAGACATTAGCAAGATGGAGACCATTCACAAAACGAGGCTTCAAAATCGCCCAGTGAATCCCCAAATGTAGCCCGATGGCCGCCAGCATAAGAGCACCGCCCGCCTTATGAATGCCCTCGAGAAAATGAATATTGAAACCAAGAGAATAAGAGCGGGAAATAAACGGGGCTGTCACAAGAACGGCCAGGAAAGAAACAATCAAAAGCCCGTCCACCGCAGCCGTATACTTCCTCTCCAGTCCCCAGGACCCTTTACTCAAAGACTTGTACCACTGCCTGTTCCAGTAATTGTGCAAAAAGACCAGAACAAAAAGCACCATGCCCAAAGTCTCATGCCAATAATTTCCAAGCGGCTTGTTCCCGACAACAATCAGAAATACAAACAGCATCGTCATATCCAAAATAAACCGCTTCTTCATCCCGCTCGCCTCCTTGCAAAATCTGTATTGATTCTTTTCTATATTTTAGCATGAACAAACACTGAATTGTGACAGTTAAACAAAATTTTATCTTTGACATGCGTTAGAGGAAATGCCTGGCATAAAAGTTTTTTATAGTACATTCCTATGACAAAGCGTGACATGTTTATTTGTTATAATAAAAACAACTTATTAAAAATCCGTAAATAAAAAATATAGAGATAAATCATTTTTCGAAGAGGAACTGCGATGAAAGAGATTCTGAAGAAATCGAATTACAAAGCGATTCTGCATTCTAAACGTGCCAATATTTATTATCTTGAGAAATGCCGCGTCATGCAGAAGGATGGACGTGTCGTCTACTTGACTGAAAGCAGCGATGAAAATTTATTCTGGAATATTCCTGTTGCCAATACGACGGTCATTCTTTTGGGGAGCGGTACATCTTTGACGCAGGCAGCTGTCCGGGTGCTTGCTTCTGCAGGTGTCATGATCGGATTTTGCGGGGGCGGTGGTACGCCTCTTTTTGCCGGTACGGATATTGAATGGATGATGCCGCAGAGCGAATATCGTCCGACGGAGTATATGCAAGGATGGATCTCGTTTTGGATGAACAAAGAAAAACGCCTCGAAACGGCAAGAGACTTCCAAAGAGCTAGATGTGATTTCCTTGAAAAAACATGGGGGAAAGACAGGGATCTGCATGAGGAAAATTTCAATGCGGACGATCCTGAAATCGAAAGAGCGCTTGCTGTTTATAGAGGTAAGATAGACAGTGCAAAAGACGTAACGGAACTGCTACTGTCAGAAGCAAAATTCACCAAGTCCCTCTATAAATATGCAGCTAAGAGAACCAGACTTCCGGATTTTACCAGGAATCATGACGGTGATGATGAAGCGAACATCTTCCTGAATCATGGAAACTACCTTGCCTATGGTTTGGCAGCTTGCACTCTCTGGGTACTGGGAATTCCGCATGGGTTTGCGGTCATGCATGGTAAAACAAGACGCGGTGCGCTTGTCTTTGATGTAGCAGACCTGATCAAAGACTCAATTATTCTGCCTTGGAGTTTTATTTCAGCAGCTAGAGGTGATGATGACAAGCATTTCCGGATGACATGTCTGAATAAATTGACAGAACATAAAGCACTGGATTACATGTTTGAAATCGTCCAACGCAGTAGTTTGAAATATGGGCCGGGTGATTTCCTATGATGGTATTATTGATCAGCCGAAGCACAGGCAAGTCACAGAAAACGGTCCGTACAATCTTGGACAGCTTTGCGGAAAGAATCGGGGATGACGCCTGGCGCACTGTTATTACCGCAGACGGTCTGGAAGCCGTGCGGACTGCGCTTCGGAGAAATGCGACAAAAAATACGGCAGTTTCCTGCCACTGGATCCGGTCGAGGGCAAGAAGCGATTTATTGTGGATCGTCGGCGACAGGAGTCAGTTCAATGATTCAGGTGCTGTACCCGTTAATACAACGAAAAAGAAAATTATACACAGTGAGTGGGAGAATGATTGGCAGTACCTGCCGATCGTTAAAGAGCTGGCAGGTCTGGCGGGACTTTTTCATGATTGGGGCAAAGCCTCGGATTTCTTTCAAAAGAAGCTGCGCGCAGGAACGAAAGAGCGAGATCCCTTCCGTCACGAATGGATGAGCTGCAAGATGATTGAAGCATGCGTAGAAGCATCAGGCGATTTTGAAGATGATACACCTTGGCTCAAAAAGTTTGCTGATGGCACATTTGAGGAAGAAACTGTTTTAAATATCTTGGAAAATGAAGCAAAAGCGGGGAAATCGGATGTAACGAAGCTAAAGAAGCTTCCGCCTGCCGCAGAATGTCTCACCTGGCTGATTCTTTCACATCATAAACTGCCGGATTTAAAGAAAGATGACCGGCGTGCTTACGAAGATGAAAAACGAGAAACTTTTTATGAAATGATGAAAAGTTTGAAATCATCATGGGGATACGAAAATGATGATCCGGATTTTGTAGAGAAGCGGCAGGAATGTTTCCGCTTTTCTCATGGGGTACTTTGGAATGAAGGAAACATTTGGAAAAAGCATCTGAAGAAATGGACTGGCAGACTTCTTCAGGATTACGATACCTTGAAGCAGATCATGAAAAATCCTGACTATGATCCTGCTTTCCGTGAAATACTGCTTAATGCTCGTCTGGCACTCGTTTTGGGAGACCATTATTTTTCTTCCCTTGATGGTGATACGAAGCAGGACGACGGGAAGTGGGGAGCGAGAGATCTCTGGGCAAATACCTTTTCTTTTAGGAATAAGAAAAGAAAATCTGAGAAGAACCAGTTTCTGGAGGAGCATGTGACGGGCGTTTCAGATCAAGCACTCCGCGTAGCGCATCAGCTGCCTAGATTTGCGGAAGAGATGGAAAAGACGTATGACGTCAAAGCTTTGAAGAAGAGAAGCCCTGGAAAGTTTTCTTGGCAAGATAAGGCGGCTGAGACAATACGAAATTTCCGGAAAGCTCGAGGAGAAGATCAGGTATCTTTTGTTATCAATATGGCAAGTACCGGATGTGGTAAAACTTTTGCCAATGCAAAAATTATGAGAGCACTTTCTCCGGGAGGCGATTCCCTGCGTTACATTCTGGCACTAGGACTCCGTACTCTGACACTGCAGACCGGCGATGAGTACAGAGAAAGAATCAAACTCAGCAAAGATGACCTTGCTGTATTGATCGGGTCAAAAGCAGTTCTGGAACTTCACGAAGGAGATAAGGAGCTGGAAGAAAAACGATCAGCAATGGAAGATGAAGACGGCGAAGATATATCTCTCGCTGAAGGGCTTGCTTATGAAGACTCTTTGAACGATGAGCAGCGAGCTTTCATGAATATTTTCTTCAAACCTGCGAGAGGAATCGATGCAGATAAGAACAGTGCTTTCTTGTACAAACCCGTTCTCGTTGCGACAATCGATCATATTATGGGGGCTACGGAAACAGTCCGAGGCGGACGCTTCATCCTTCCGATGCTCCGGCTGATGTCCTCTGACCTTGTTATCGATGAAATTGATGACTTTGCGCAAAAAGACCTGACTGCCATTTCCCGGCTCGTGCATCTGGCGGGAATGTATGGAAGAAATGTCGTTCTTTCGTCAGCGACAATTCCTCCTGATCTGGCAGAAGGTATGTACCGTGCCTATATAGCCGGTGTGAAATGCAGGAACAGTTTCTTTATTTCAAAGAAGCGTGTCAGTGTCGTACTCTGTGATGAGTTCCGAACTGAGATGAAGTTCATGAATACAGATGATGATTCCGACTATAGCGCATTTCATCAGTCATTCATCGAAAAGCGCGTCGCTAAATTAACACGACAAATAATAAGGAGGTCGGGATACATAGCTGACTGCGGGGAAGACACTGGAGCTGCCAAATCTGGCAAGATGCAATCGTACTTTGAAAGTATCCGGAGACAAATTGTCCGTCTTTCTAAAGAGAATTTTGTTGTAGATAAGAAAACAGGGAAAAAGGTATCTATCGGTGTCGTTCGTATGGCAAATATTGAACCCTGTGTCAAAGTCAGCTTGTACTTACTGCAGAATACGGATTGGGATAAAGATGATATAACACCGCGTATTATGACCTATCACAGCCGGCAGATTTTACTGCTTCGTCATGAGCAGGAAAAATACCTTGACCATATATTGAAGAGGAAAACTTTATATGGAGAGCCTGTTGATATCAAGGATCCGGTTCTCCGAAAACATATTGATCAAGCAACAACAGATTATGTCGTTTTCATTATTGTTGCAACGCCAGTAGAAGAAGTAGGCAGGGATCACGATCTGGATTGGTCAGTGATTGAGCCTTCGTCATATCGTTCGATTATCCAGCTTGCCGGACGAGTCCTCCGTCATAGAATCATGAGCGGGAATATTGAGAAGAAAAATATAGCCGTTATGCGATGGAATATAAGAGGATTAAATGGAAAGTCACCTGCATTTATTTATCCAGGCTATGAAAGTGGAAAGAATAAGCTGGAAAGTCATGATCTTAAAGATATTCTGAAAGAGGATGTCTTAAAGAGGATTGATTCCATCCCGCGTATTAGAAAAGAAGATCCGCTAAGCTGGAGAACGAATTTAATTGATCTCGAGCAGAAAGTAATGGAAGATTTCAACGATAAAGAAAACGGCGGAGCAAAGACAATGAATGGTTGGAATGAAGAGTATTGGTGGATGACCGCATTGCCACAGAAATTTAATCATTTTAGAGAGAAGACATATCCTGACGTCAAACTGACAGTGTTGTTTGAAGATAACAAAATCAAGTTCTCCGAGTATATAGATAAGGAATTTGTTTCCGTGGGAAGAAAGAGAAGCATTGAAGCATTTCCAAAATTTGAGGATGGGATCGAGAAAAACTTATGGCTGAAAAGGAATTATAAAGACGCATTGGAACATTATGTAAATGATTCAGACCCCAGACAAGAAGAAGAAATTCTTTTAGAAACGTCTAAAAAGTATGGAGAAATCATCATACCTGACAATTTAGAGAAAGAATGGTTTTATTCTGATCAATTCGGATTATTTTCAAAAGCACGTGTTTAAAAAAAGAGAGGAAGGGAGAAACTTGGGAGAAATTGCGGAATTTCTAGAAATTAAAGCCAAAGCAGCGGCTAAGAAGGAAGCGGCTAAGAAGGAGACAGAAAAATACAAAAAATTGTTGGATGAGTCCATTAATGAAGATGATTTGAAGATAGAAATTAGCAAGTGGGTAAGTGATCATTTTAATACAGAAATACTGGGGTACGCATTAGCGACACACGTTGGAAAGTTTACAAATCCAGATAGTAAAGTTCATATCTATGTTGAAGAGAAAGAACGTCCTGATGGATATTTAACAACAGAAAATACTCAGAGCAAAACCGATATTGTGTATACATCTGCAGGGGTCATGACATCAGCGTCACTTCTTCTTTATAAAATGAATGATGGTTTAACGATCTTTGAGCATATTTTAAATAGAGATGGAAAAGCTGATGAACTTAAAACGTTTGGTTTTGACACTGAAAACTTGTACCAGCAGTTTATGGGACTTAAGAAAAGTACAGAAGGTTATACAGATAAAGATCTCAGACAAGTTTATTTCCCAATTGGTAAAGGTGAGTATCATCTTTTAACTATTCTTCCCAGTACTAGTGAGTCATATACTTTATTTAATAAGGTGGATATAATTTGCAGAAACTGTATGGATTCTAAACAGTCTAAAAGTCCAAACTATGGAAAAGACTGCAGCGATATCTGGGATAAGACGGTCATCACCTTTGGCGGGACAAAACCGCAGAACGTCAGTGGACTCAATAAGCTTTACCATGGAGAAGCTTATCTTCTTTCATCAATGCCCCCTGTTCTAAATAAACGGGATTTAATTCTTCCCAAGCGGAATTTCTTTAGAGAATCCGTTCCGTATTCAGAATACAAGTCATTCGTATCCCGGTTGCACGCATTGTTTAAAATCAATTGGAATAATGCAAACATTAGAGATAAGAGGGATCGAATCATCGGAGGAATCATTGATACTGCCATGATGACAGCGGGTAGAATTCGTGAAGAGAATCCTTCTGGATGGAGTGATGATGAAAAGTATGATGAACTTCCACGTTCCCAGAAAATCTGGCTTGACAATGCATACGAAAGCGAAAGAAAAGATGACAAGTGGATAGAAGCTGTCAGCAAAGATTTCACACGCTGGATTATCTATATCTATGAAAAAATAAAAGGGAAGCAAAAAGTGGCTCTTGGCGATGCAGAGACAGATTATTTCAGAAATGCCATTTATGATCAGCTGCGTGAGGAGGTGAGACTGGGATTATGAGCAAATATCTTGTGATTAGAAAAGTGAAAATTCATAACGCAAATGCGATGAGCAGTACATATACGATCGGAGTTCCTGCTATGACGGCATGGCTGGGAGCTGTTCATGCTCTCGAAAGAAAGGTTCGTGGTCTGGAGCGAAAAAAGGGAGAAGATACTGGTTTTTCAGAGATCCATTTTACAGGTGTCGCAGTCAGCTTCCACAAAACAAGACTTCATGTGTTTAAAGGTGCTTATGCAAATGCTATTGTTAATACAGCTAATCCACTAAAAATAGATGGAACCAGACCCTCGGCCATTGAAGAACCGCGCATTGATCTTGTTGTTTCTATTTTGATTGAGATGAAGGGTTTTAAAGCTGATGAAAAAGAGACTCTGCTGGAAAAAGTTCGGAATGAAATCTGGCGGATGAAAATTGCAGGTGGAGACATCAATGGCATACAAAGTATTAGTATAGAAGCTGCAAATGAAGATAATTTGGCTGAAGTACGCCATCTAAGAAGTAGGCTCATGCCTGGCTATGTCATCATTGAAAGACGCGATATTCTGAAGCAGGAGATGGGAAATGGCGCCAACGGTCTTGATGCACTACTTGACTATACGAAAGTCAATATGAGCGCACGAAAAGATGAAAGCGGGAAGGTTACAGGGTGGGATTATTCCAGAAAAGGTACAGGATGGATCGTCCCAATTGCTGTAGGCTTTAAGGGGTTATCACCACTAGGAATCTGCAGAAATCAGCGTGATAAAGAAACGCAGCATCGTTTCGCAGAAAGTGTCGTAACACTTGGCGAATTCCGCATGCCATATCATTTTGATTCAATTGACGATATGATGTGGCGTTATGCTTACGATGAAAGTCAAGAATTGTATCTTTGCAGAAATCAGAAAATTTAATTAGGGAGGAATATAAAATGGCAAAAAAAGATAAAGGGGAAGTACTTGCATTTGAAAAGAAACTGGTTGTATCCGATGGTTATATGTTTGGAACAACATGGGAAGACAGAAACGACAAAGCTGTTCCAGTCCGACTTCAAGAAAAATCAGTTCGTGGCACAGTTTCTAACCGCCAAACGAAAGCAGTTAAAGGGGATCCAGCCAAACTGAACGAGAAGATTCAGAATGCTAATCCTCAAACTGTTGACAGTGCTTCTTTAAATTTAGATCAGGATACGTTAAAACTTGAATTCACAGTCAAAGTACTCTCTGGCGTTCAGTATCCATGTGCCTGCAGCGAACCAAAGCATTATGAAAGCATCAAGAAAATGGGAGAAAATTTCATTGCAGAAAATGGATTCAAGGAATTGTCCCGTCGCTATGCGCTGAACCTTGCAAATGGCCGTTTCCTCTGGAGAAACCGTGTCGGTGCAGAAAAAATTGAAGTCCATGTTGCCGTTTTGAAAGAAGAAGGTGTGGAAAAAGAATGGATCTTTAATGCATACGATTTCTCTCTGAAAGATTTCGGTGCTACTTCTGATGATGTAGAAGAACTGGCAGGTCTCATTGCTGATGCGCTTTGTGGAAGAAGAGACTATCTTCTCCTGAAAGTCACGGCATTTGCTTTCGAAGGGCAGGGCCAGGAAGTATATCCCAGTGAAGAAATGATCCTGAATAAAGACAAAGTGGAGGGTAAAGATAAAAAGAGCAAAGTACTTTATCAGGTAAATGATATTGCGGCTATGCATTCTCAGAAACTTGGTAACGCTATTCGTACAATTGATACGTGGTATCCGAGCTTTGATGATATTGAGACAGGACCAATTGCTGCTGAACCATTTGGCGCCGTCACAAACATGGGCATTGCTTACAGAACACCAACAGAAAAGAAAGACTTCTATACACTCTTCGATGATTATTCCAATGGTGTAGATCTTGATTCCGATGATGATAAAAACTATGTCATGGCAGTCTTGGTACGCGGCGGTGTCTTTGGCAAGAACGATAACGAGTAATTTATTATGATGAAATACTATCAAGAAATTACATTGATTCCGGATGCTGAAATTCCACCGGATTTCCTTTGGACAAAAGTCTATGCACAGATTCATTTGGCATTCGCCGAACGGGAAAATATAGAACATAAACAAATCTATGGAATCTCATTTCCTGAATATGCCGATGGAACTATTGGGAAAAAGGCAAGAGTTTTTGCACCGGAAGAAGCAGATCTGAAAAAACTGGATCTGAAAAAAGCACTGAGACGATTGAGTGATTACGTTCATATCACAAGCATTCGTGAAGTACCGAAATCCAAAGTGAAAGGCTACGTAAAATTCACCAGATACCAGCCGGACAGCTCCATTGCGAGAAAAGCTCGCCGGTATACAAAAAGGCATCCTGAAGTTACTGAAAAGGAAGCATTTAAACTGCTGAATCAAAGAGAAGAAAAGTATGATCTTCCTTTCATTCAGCTAAAGAGCTTATCTACAGGACAAATCTTCAATCTTTTCATCAAAAAAGAAGAAAAGAAAGAAGAAGGCCAGGGCGAATTCACTTCTTATGGTCTTAGCAAAGGTGTTGCGGTACCTGAATTTTGACCCAAATAAAAAAGGCTTCGGGAAAAGCTGGATTTTATCGTGCTTTTTTCGAAGCCCCCTTAAAAAGGGTTTTGCATCACGTAATTCCGAATGGTATGATAAAATCTAAGAAATATCTATGCATTTGCATAGATCACTGCCGTATAGGCAGTTTAGAAATGTGAATGAAGGTCTTTCAGCTTTGCAAGATCGATCACTGCCGTATAGGCAGTTTAGAAAATGAACAGCTTGAAGAAATCAGAGCGATTGAAGATCACTGCCGTATAGGCAGTTTAGAAAAAGGTCACGCTCAACGCCTTCTGCATCCGTATGATCACTGCCGTATAGGCAGTTTAGAAATTCCCCGGTTGCAAATACAGTGTTGGTGTCACGATCACTGCCGTATAGGCAGTTTAGAAATTGCAAATTATCCTTTGAAAAGTTGAACGCCGTGATCACTGCCGTATAGGCAGTTTAGAAAGTTATCCAAGAATGAATACAGTAGAAAAACTTGATCACTGCCGTATAGGCAGTTTAGAAACTCAAAGTAAACAAAAATTAACAAAAGCTAAGGATCACTGCCGTATAGGCAGTTTAGAAATTCTTGGCCCTGCCCCGTTCCTTGTTCAACAGGATCACTGCCGTATAGGCAGTTTAGAAATTTTTTGCCTGCCAGACCAATTTCCGTAGGTCGATCACTGCCGTATAGGCAGTTTAGAAATTGCCGCCTGTAAAGAAACCTTCATCTTGTCAGATCACTGCCGTATAGGCAGTTTAGAAAGTTTGACTATAACGAAATTGCGCGGTTGATACGATCACTGCCGTATAGGCAGTTTAGAAAAGGACAAAGGATTTTGTGGCGGCGT